>NZ_JXSP01000032.1:0-21095 GCF_000946635.1 Micrococcus sp. MS-ASIII-49 | reverse complement strand
CCGCGATAACTCAACCCGCGTTGCGGGCCGGGCCGAGCGGCCTCACCGCAGCGGCGTGTGCTCCGGGTCCACGCGCTCGCCCTCGCGCACGGGCCCGGGTGCGGTGCCGCCGCCCCACGGGTCCCCGCCGAACGCCTCACGCCCGTGCTCGCTCAGCCAGCTCGCCAGCTCCGGGCCGGCGGGCACGATGCCCGTCGGGTTGATGTCCTCGTGCACCACGTAGTAGTGCTCCTTGATCTGCACGAAGTCGATCGTGTCGCCGAAGCCCGGGGTCTGGAACAGGTCGCGCGCGTAGCCCCACAGCGCCGGCATCTCGGTCAGCTTGTTCCGGTTGCACTTGAAGTGCCCGTGGTACACGGGGTCGAACCGCACCAGCGTGGTGAACAGCCGTACGTCGGCCTCGGTGATCCGCTCCCCCATCAGGAAGCGGCGCGTCGTCAGGCGCTCCTCGAGCCAGTCCATCGCGGTCCACAGCCGCTCGTACGCGGCGTCGTACGCCTCCTGGGACCCCGCGAAGCCGCACCGGTACACGCCGTTGTTCACCTCGGTGAACACGCGCTCGATCACCTCGAACATCTCGTCCCGCTCCGGCCCGGCGTCGGGGATCAGCTGCGGGGCGCCGTCGCGGTGGAACGCGGTCCACTCCGTCGAGAGGTCGAGGGTGATCTGCGGGTAGTCGTTGGTCACGACGCCGCCCGTCGGCACGTCCACGATCGCCGGCACCGTGATGCCCCGCGGATAGTCGGGGAACCGCGTGAAGTAGTTCTCCTGGATCCGCTCGGTGCCGAGCACAGGGTCCTTCCCGCCCTCGTCGAGGTCGAAGGTCCAGGACCGCTCGTCGTGGGTCGGCCCCGGGGTGCCCAGCGAGATCGCGTCCTCCAGGCCGAGCAGGCGCCGCACGATGATCGTCCGGTTCGCCCACGGGCACGCCCGCGCCGCCACGAGCCGGTAGCGGCCCGCCTCGACGGGCCACGCCTCGGCCCCCTCGGTGAGCCCGCCGCCCACGCGACCGACCGTGGACGGCTCGGCCACGGGCAGGGCCCGCACGGCCTCCGGGTCCGCCACGATCCGGTCCGCGATGTAGTTCGTGTCCCGCGTGAACTCCGCCCCGGACTGCACGTAGTTGCCCTTGAGCCCCTCGCGCGAGTCGATGGTGCCGCGGTCCGCGGCCTGGCCGGTCTGCTGGTTCTCCATACACTCGAGCCTATGACGACGACCACCGCCACGCCCGGCCTCACGCCCGCCCCACTGGTGCGCTGCGTGACCGCCCAGAACCCCTCCCCGATGACCCTCGCGGGCACCAACACGTACGTGGTCGCCGCACCGGACTCGGACGCGGCCGTCGTGGTGGACCCGGGCCCGGAGGACGACGTCGCCGCCCACCTCGAGCGCGTCCGCGCGGCGGCCGAGGGGCGCCGGATCGCGCTCATCCTGGTGACGCACCGGCACGCCGACCACACCGGCGGGGTGGACGCGTTCCACGCGGCCACGGGCGCCCCCGTGCGCGCCGCGGACCCGGACTGGTGCCGTGGCGGGGCCGCCGTCCTGACGCCGGACGAGCGGATCGACGCCGCCGGCACCCCGGTGCTGGCGTGGCACACCCCGGGCCACACCTCGGACTCCTACTCGTTCGCCGTCCCGGACGCGGGCGCGCACGGCGCGGTCATCACGGGCGACACCATCCTCGGCTCGGGCACCACCATGCTCGACCACCCGGACGGCACCCTCACCGACTACCTGGCCAGCCTGCGCCGCCTCGAGGCGGCGGGCCCGCTCACGGTGCTGCCCGCGCACGGGCCCGTGCCGGAGCCGCTGGACGTCGTCGCCCGCGACTACCGGCACCACCGCGAGGGCCGCCTGGAGCAGATCCGCGCCGCCCTGGCCGCGCTGCCCGAGACCGAGGCGGCGACGATCACGCCCGAGGACCTGGCCCCGCGCATCTACCCCGGCCTCACCGGCACCGTGGCCCGCGTGGCCGTCCAGACGGTGGCCGCGCACCTGCGCCACCTGCGCGAGGGCTGAGCCCCTCCGCCGCGGGCCCGGCCCGCACTACGCTGACCTCAGACCCGTCCCCTCGACCCCGCGGAGGCACCCCATGACCATCCTCGTCGGCTACGCCCCCTCGAAGTCCGCGGACGCCGCTCTGGACACCGCCCTGGACATCGCCCGCTCCACCGGCGAGCACGTGGTGGTGGTCAATGCGGGCCCCGGCGGCGAGCACCGCACCAAGTCCCTCGTCACGGAGGAGCAGCAGCGCGGCGTGCAGGCCCGGTTGGACGCCTCCGGCGTGACGGCCGAGTTCCGCCAGTACGCGCGCGGCCGGTCCACGGTGGAGGAGATGAAGGACGTGGCCGCGGAGCTGGACCCGTCCATCGTGGTCATCGGCGTGCGCCGCCGCGGCGGCTTCGGCCGGTTCGTCATGGGATCGGTCTCGGACGAGCTGCTGCAGGAGATCGATCAGCCCGTGCTGTGCGTGAAGGAGTACCGGCAGTACGGGGACCACACGCCCGAGGCCGTGAGCCACGTCGCCGAGACGGACCCGGCCACCCACGGCCTGCCCGCGTCCGAGCCGATGGCCGAGCGGCGTCGGCTCACGCCCGTCGATCCCGGGGACCCGACGCTCGAGCGCTGAGCGCTCCCGCCGGGCCTCAGTCCTCGTCGTCCTGACGGCGGCGCGTGACGGCGTCGTCGAGGAGGCCGTCCGTGTGGGAGCCGGCGCCGCTGCGCCGTCCGGCCTCGTCCGCCGCCGCGGCCTCCGCCGCCTGCTTGGCCTGCTGCGCGCGCCGCTCGGCGAACGCCTCCTCGCCCGGGCCGGCGAGTTCGCGGTTGCGCTGCACCGCCGTCATCGAGCCGGTGTACAGGCCGGAGTGGTCGCCCACGCGGGTCAGCGGTGTGGTGAGGGTGTCCGGGCGCGGATCGGCGCCGTCGACGCGCGGCAGCGGCGCGGTGCGCGGGCGCGGCTCGCGGGCCGCCACCCCGGAGCCGTCCGGGCCCGGCTCACCCGTCCGGTCGCCACCGCGGGCCTCCGCGTCGGATCCCTCGGAGGCGGGCGCCGCGTCGTCGTGGGCGGGGTGCCGGTCCACCATGCGCTGCACCACGATGCCCTCGGGGTGCTCGTGGCGCAGGAAGGCCACGAGGTCCTCGCGCACGAGGCAGCGCAGGTCCCAGAGGTCGCCGGAGTTGCGGGCGGAGACCACGGCGCGGATGCGCACGACGCCGCCGGTCGCGTCGGTCACCTGCAGCGCGTGCTCGCGCCCGTCCCACAGGTCCGTGGACTCGAGCAGCTGGGTGAGTCGTGCGCGCAGCGCGTCCATGGGCACGCGCCAGTCCACGTCCAGCTCCACGACGCCGGAGACCTCGGCGCCCACCCGCGTCCAGTTCTCGAACGGCTGGGTGGTGAAGTGCGAGGACGGGTAGACCATGCGGCGGCCGTCCCAGAGCTTGAGCACCACGTTGGACAGGGTGATCTCCTCGACGGTGCCGAACACGCCCTCCATGTCCACCACGTCGCCCACCCGGATCGCGTCCGTGAAGGCGAGCTGGAATCCGGCGAACACGTTGGTCAGCGTGGACTGCACGGCCAGGCCGGCGATCACCGAGATCACACCGGCGGAGGCGAGCAGGCCGGCCCCGAGCGAGCGCACCTCGGGCACCCCCAGCAGGACCACGGCGACGGCCACCACCACGATCACCGCGTTGAGGATGCGTCGGATCAGGATGGTCTGCGTGCGGATGCGTCGCTCGCGGCGGTGCTCGACGCCGGTCTCCTGGTAGCGGCCGAGGATCCCCGCCTCGATCACGCCGACCAGGCGCCACGCAGCCCACGCGCCCGCCGCGGCCACGGCGATGAGCAAGAGGAACGACGCCGGCCGGTACCAGGTCTGCTCCTCGGCCATGACCCCGAGCCAGATCCGGGAGGCCAGCAGGCCGGCGGCGACGGCGGCCGGCAGGCTCAGCCGTGCGGCGCCGTGCTGGAACGCGGGGCGGCGCACGAGCACGACGCGTGCCACCTGCAGGGCCAGGTACACGACCGCCGCGCCGATCGCGAACGCCATCAGCACGGTCAGCAGCGTCCCCCATTCCACGCCGAAGGCCCGGGTGGTGGCGGCCGCCCCGTCCTGGATGTCCCCCTCCACCCCGGACGGCACGGTCTCGCCCGCCAGGAGGCGGTCCAGGGCGGTCAGCAGGGGCGGGGTCGCGAGGGCGGGGTCGCGAGGGCGGGCAGCGCGGGGAAGACCATGACGACAGTCTGACACCCGCCCCCGGACGCACCCCGGAGAAGAGCACAATGGAGCCTGACCGTCCGCGCGGTCCGGGCCCGGCCGTCGTCGCGCCCCGTCCCGCCGGCCCGCCGCCGCCCCCCTGGAGGAATCCGTGCTCTCCGTCACCGACCTGCGCCCGCTCGACACCGCCACCGCGGACCTGTCCCGCATCATCCCGCGGGCGAACGTGGACGTGTCCTCCGTGGTGCCGGCGGTCGCCCCGATCATCGAGCAGGTCCGCCACGGCGGCGAGCAGACCCTGCTGGACCTGGCCGAGCGGTTCGACGGTGTCCGTCCGCCGGCCCTGCGCGTGCCCGGGGAGGCGCTCGAGGCCGCCCTGGCCGGGCTCGACCCGCGGGTGCGTGCCGCCCTGGAGGAGTCGATCCGCCGGGCCCGGCTCGTGCACGCCGCCCAGCACCCCCAGGACTCCACGGTCGAGCTCGGCGAGGGCGCCGTCGTGGAGAACCACTGGATCCCCGTGGGCCGCGTGGGCCTGTACGTGCCCGGCGGCCGCGCCGTGTACCCCTCCTCGGTGGTGATGAACGTGGTGCCCGCGCAGGCCGCCGGCGTGGGGAGCCTCGCGGTGACCTCACCCCCGCAGCGGGACCACGGCGGCCTGCCCCACCCCACCGTGCTCGCCGCGTGCGCGCTGCTCGGCGTGGACGAGGTCTACGCGGCCGGCGGCGCCCAGGCCGTGGCCATGCTGGCGCACGGCGTCCAGGACGACGACGGCGGGTGGCTCTGCGCGCCCGTCGACCTGGTGACGGGGCCCGGCAACGTGTACGTGGCCGCCGCGAAGCGCGCCCTGCAGGGCGTGATCGGCGTGGACGCCGAGGCCGGGCCGAGCGAGATCGCCGTGATCGCGGACGGCACCGCCCGCGCCGACTGGGTGGCCGCGGACCTGATCAGCCAGTCCGAGCACGACCCGCTGGCCGCCTCCGTGCTCATCACGGACTCCGAGGACCTGCTCCGGGACGTGCTGGCGGCGATCGAGGCGCAGGTGCCCGGGGCGTTCCACGAGGATCAGATCCGCGAGGCCCTCACCGGCCCCCAGTCCGGCGTGCTGCTGGTGCGGGACATGGACCAGGCCGTGGAGGTCTCCGACCGCTACGCCACCGAGCACCTCGAGATCCAGACGCGCGACCCCGAGGCCCTCGTGGGGCGCATCCGCAACGCCGGCGCCGTGTTCGTGGGCCCGCACGCCCCCGTGCCGCTGGGCGACTACTCGGCCGGGTCCAACCATGTGCTCCCCACCTCGGGGACGGCCCGGCACTCCTCCGGTCTGAACACGGTGACGTTCCTGCGCCTGCAGCAGCGCATCCGCTACACGGAGACCGGGCTCAAGGAGGTCGCGGACGGGATCGGCGTGCTGGCCGAGGACGAGCGCCTGCCCGCGCACGGCGCCGCGATCCGCGCCCGCTTCGCGTGAGGGGGCGGGCGTGAGCGGCGTCCGCATCGACGCGTGGCTGTGGGCCGTGCGGCTGTACAAGACCAGGTCGGCGGCCACGGCGGCCGTGCGCGCAGGCCACGTGCGCATCGACGGCGAGCCCGTGAAGGCGGCGACGCCCGTCGTCGTCGGGAACCGGGTGCGGGTGCGCCAGGACGGACGCGAGCGGATCCTGGAGGTCACGGGGCTGATCGCCAAGCGGGTGGGCGCCCCCGTGGCCCGGCAGCAGTACGTGGACCACTCCCCGCCGCCCGTGCCGCGTGAGCTGCTCGCGGTGCCGTACCGCGAGCGGGGCGCGGGCCGGCCCACCAAACGGGACCGCCGGCAGCTGGACGCGCTGCGCGGCCGCGACCGACGCTGAGCGCCTCCGTCCTCCCCGCGCCGTCATCCGCCGTCGTGATGGCGGCCTCATGCGGAGGGTGCGGTCAGCACCATCCGGAACGGCTTGTCGTTGTCCACCGTGACGGTGAACGTCATCGGCCCCGCCTCATCCACGGGGGGAGTCGCCGCCGACCAGCCGCCGCACAGCGCCTCCGATCCGGCCATCCAGGTCTTCGTTCCCCCGCCACCCCGTGAGGTCAGGATCTCCGTCTCACCGGTGGCATCCGAAGGACACAGCACGATGACCCGAAGGACCGCACCCTGTTGAGCGTCCACGGTGATCTGCTGTGTGCCCGTCCCGACCGCCTCCTCCAGGACGGACTCCTTCTCCGGGTCGAGATGGTCCGCATCCGGATGCCGGCGCGTGTACTCGACCAACGTCATCCCGTCCTCCTCGAACAGCGCGGCGGGGAGTGCTTCTTCACCGGCGGGTGACGACGCGGACGAACCGGTGGCGGAGGCCGACCGGGTTGCCGAGGGGGCCGCTGACGTCACGGTGACGGAGGACGCCGCAGCGGTGGATGCCTTCGCGGTGGAGGAGACGCTGCCCGGGGAAGCGGAGCATCCCGAGATGGCGATACCGAGGAGAGCCGCGACGACCACGGCGGCCGACAATGCCGCACGCTTCTTCTCGATGTCCATCCGCATGATCCGATCCCTCTCAGAGAACCGATTGCGGGGCCGCGGGCTGCGGTCTCGAGCCCCCCTCTCGAGTGGCTTGATCCTGGCTGGCGATGCGCGGTGTGTCAAGCATCACATCGGGCAGCTCGGATGACGCCGCGCGACCGCCGCGCTTTGACCACCCCACGGACCCCTCCGTAGGCTGATCCCCAGAATCACGAGTTCCCGTCATTCACGGCCCTGGCCGGCGGGACGGCAACCCTCTCACGCAGTAGTGGGGTGCTCCAGGTGATGATTCGGCCCCTCGGACACCCCGACGGGCAAGTACCGCGCCTCCGCGGATCCGGGCGATCCGCGTTCCCGCCGTCTGCGGAGCCGCGCCAGTCATCGGAAGAGGACGCGCGCCATGACCCTGACCCACGAACCCCACACCGCCGCGTGGGACACCGACCTGTCCCTCGGCAACCTCCGCTCCGGCCTCTCGGCATTCCCCACCGGGGTCGTCGCGCTGGCGGGCCTCGCCGACGACGTCCCCGAGGTGATGGTGTCCTCGTCCTTCGGCGTGGGCATCTCCTGGGAGCCGGCCCTCGTGTCCTTCTCCGCACAGAACAGCTCCCGCACCTGGCCGCGCCTGCGCCGGGCCGGGGCGATCGGCGTCTCCCTGCTCGCGGCGGACCAGACGCCGCTGTGCCGTCAGCTGGCCGCCCGCGAGGGCGACCGCTTCGCCGGTCTCGACGTGCACCGCAGCCCGCACGACGCCCTGCTGATCGGGGGCTCCTCGCTCTGGCTCGAGACGCGGGTGCACGCCGAGGTCCCGGCGGGCGACCACACGGTGGTGCTGCTGGAGGTGACGGCCTTGGCGGATCACACGGACGCCGCTCCCCCGGCCGCCCTGCACCGCAATCTCTTCCACGGCCTGCGCGCGCTCTGAGCGAACTCCAGGTGAACAATCGGGCCCCTGGTTCCCGGTCGGCGAGATCCGTGCAATGATGGAGCCTGAAGTTGATCAAGCTGTATCCCGCCATCTTCACTGCTCGTCAGCCCGGCATCGCCGGCGTCGATGAGTGTTGGGCAAGCGGTTCAGTCTCGCCGCTTCACCCGCGTCCCACATCCGGGCCGCGGTCCAACACCGCCACCGCACCGCGGGGGCACATCGAAAGGACACCATCATGGCTGTCGGTACTGTCAAGTGGTTCAACGCTGAGAAGGGCTACGGCTTCATCGCCCCCGAGGACAACTCCGCGGACGTGTTCGTGCACTTCTCCGCCATCCAGGGCGGGGGCTTCAAGGAGCTCCAGGAGAACGACCGCGTCGAGTTCGAGACCCAGGACGGCCCCAAGGGCCTCCAGGCCGCCAACGTGACGAAGCTCTGATCTTCGCCTGACGCACGGCTTCCGACGCCCCCGGTCCGTATGGACCGGGGGCGTCGTCGTGTGCGCTTCCGTGCGTCCCGCACGCCCGCGCACTGCGCCGCACTCCGCCGTACGCCCGTTCGACCGCGGCGCTGCGACATCACCGCAGGGCTGCACTGCGGTGATGTCGCTGAGGCGCGGTCCTCCGCGGTGGGTCTCGTCCTGGCCCTGCGCGTCAGGCCGCGCCCCGCCGGCCCACGTGGCGACGCAGCAGCAGCACCACGCCCAGGGCCAGCAGATACCCGGCCGCGACGACCGCGAAGCCGGCCCGGTAGTCGCCCGTGACGTCGCGCAGCACGCCCATCAGCAGCGGGCCCAGGGCGAAGCCGGCGTACATGCCCATCGAGTTCGCCCCGGTCGCACGGCCGAGCCGCTCGGCCGGCACCTCGCTCAGCAGGCCCGCGTTGATCACCACGTTGGCGCCCAGCACCGTCAAGCCGTGCACCGCGGCGCCCACCCACAGCAGGGCCGGCAGGTCCAGCAGGTCCGCGGCGAGGAACACCACGACGCCGGCCACGGCACCCAGGCAGATCACGGTCAGCAGGGTGGTGGGCCGGTCTCCGGAGCTCATCCGCCGACTCCACCCGATCCGGGAGAGCACCCCCACCACCCCGGACACGGCCGCCGCGGCGCCGCCGGCCACGAGCGTCATCCCCAGCGTCTCGACCGCGAACAGCGGCAGGTACGTGTTCGTGGCCTGCATGCCCAGGCCGGTGAGGAACGCGATCGCCGCGAAGAACCAGACCGTGGCCGGCAGGGGCGAGGTGTCCCGCCGTCGTCGCCCGCCGACGGGGCCGGTGGCCGGCGGCGGCGCCCCGGGCAGCGGCGGGGCGGCGACCAGGGCGAGCACCCAGAGCGCCCCGATGAGCACCGCGGCCCCCAGCGCGGCGCCCGTCCAGCCCAGGGCGAGGGACGCGGCCGGGAAGAACAGGCCGCCGACCAGCTGGGCCGCCTGCACCCCGGACTGCTTCACCCCGACCCACCCGATGCGCCTCTCCGGCGGCACCACGGTGCGGATGATCCGGTTCGTGGTGGGGTTGGAGATGGCCTGCGTGACGCCCGCGACGGCGGCCGCCGCGTACAGCACGGGCAGGGACGGGGCGACGGCGCCGAGCACGAGCGCCGCGGCGGTGCCGCCGAAGATGATGCTCAGCTGCGCGCGGGCGGACAGGCGGTCGGCGGCCCGGCCGAGGCCGAGGGAGGTGACGGCGGCCGCCGCGAACACGACCGTCATCACGGTGCCGAGCTGGCCCGAGGTGACGTCGAGCCGCTCCATCACGACCGTGGAGGACGCGGAGACCCCGTAGTTGAACAGGGGCCCGGCGCCCATGGCCGCCAGCAGCGCCCACAGCAGGGCCGCGGAGGGGCGGCGAGCGGCGGGGGCGGGCGGGGTCACGGCCCCAGGCTACGACCCCTCACGCGACGAGGCGGGAAATCCATCTCATGGGCGCCCGGGGGCGTCGTGTGAAGTGGATTTCCCGCCTCGAAAGCGGGGGTGACTGCGGGGGCGGGTCAGCCGACGCGGCCCTCGCCGCGGTGCTCGCCCTCCACGCGGCCGGTGGTCCCCCGCTGGGTGACCTCCTCGCCGTCCTGGCGCTCGGGCCGCTCGCCGGCCTCCGCCGGCAGGCCCTCGTTCTCGTCGGTGGGCGTCTCGCCCGCGGTGGCGGCGGGTGCCGGGTCCTGCGAGGCCTGACGACGCCCGCCGTGCGAGGACAGCGACTCGCCCTCACCCAGCGAACTGACGCGCGGCATCGGCGACGTCGTCAGCGGCACGGACTCGGTCCGCCGGGCGTCGACGAGCGTGGAGCCCGTCCCGGAGATGGGGGAGCCCTGCACGGGGGCGCCGGCCGCCGCGCGGCCCGGGATCAGCAGCTCGGAGCGCCACTGGGGGTCGCGCTCGGTGAGGTAGTCCACGCGGGCGTGCTCGCCGAAGTGGTCCGCGTCCGCCTCCTCCCAGTCCATGGCCCAGCCGGCGGGCGGGTCGTTGAGCAGCTCGTCCGTGCGCAGCCAGTGGTAGATGGACGCGTACGAGCGGGTGCTCAGGTGGTCCACGCGGCGGCGCAGCATGCGGGTGTTCAGCTGGGACGGATGCGTCAGACCCATGGACGCCATGATCTGCACGGCCTCGCGCACGGTCAGGCGGTGGTAGTTGAAGACGCGGTTGCCCTTGTCCTCCACGTCGAGGGCGCGCATCAGACGCGGGTCCTGCGTGGCCACCCCCACGGGGCACTCGTTCGTGTGGCACTTCTGCGCCTGGATGCACCCGGTGGCCATCATCATCGCGCGGGCGGACATGGTGAAGTCCGCGCCCTGGATCAGACGCTTGACGATGTCCGAACCGGTGGCGACCTTGCCGGCCGCGCCGAGCTTGATCATGTGGCGCAGGCCGGTGCCCACGAGCGCGTTGTGCACGAGCATGAGGCCCTCGGTCAGCGGGGTGCCCACGCGGTCCGAGTACTCGAGCGGGGCGGCGCCGGTGCCGCCCTCGGAGCCGTCCACGATGATGAAGTCGGGGGCGATCCGCTCCTCCCAGATGGCCTTGGTCATGGCCAGCACGTCCACGCGGGAGCCCACGCAGAACTTGATGCCGATCGGCTTGCCGTCCGAGAGCTCACGGAGCTGCTCGATGAACCTGACCATCTCGCGCGGGGTGCGGAACGCGGAGTGGGACGCCGGGGACAGGCAGTCCTTGTCCATCGGGATCTCACGGGCCTCGGCGATCTCGGGGGAGATCTTCTCCTTGGGCAGCATGCCGCCCAGGCCGGGCTTCGCGCCCTGGGAGATCTTGATGGTGATGCCCTTGACCTCGGGCAGCAGCGCCTTCTCGGCGAACTTCTCCGGGCTGAAGGTGCCGTCCTCGTTGCGGCAGCCGAAATAGCCGGAGCCGATCTCCCAGAACAGGTCCGCGCCGTTGCCGCGGTGGTACTTGGTGAGGCCGCCCTCGCCGGTCTCGTGGATGAACCCGCCCAGGCCGGCGCCCTTGTTCATGGCGATCACGGCGTTGGCGGAGAGGGAGCCGAAGGACATGGACGAGATGTTCATCAGCGAGATGTCCACGGGTCGGCGGCAGTCCGGGCCGCCGATCCGCACCGTGGGGGGCTCCTCCGGCGGGTTGACCGGGGCGGTGGAGTGCAACAGGAACTCGTAGCCGATCTCCGAGGTGTCCCGCTCGGTGCCGAACGCCTTGTGGCTGTCCAGTCCCTTCGCACGGGCGTAGACGATCGAGCGGGTGTCCCGGTCGAACGGCTTGCCGTCGAAGTTGCGCTCGATGAAGTACTGCTGGATCTCGGGGCGGATCGACTCCAGCAGGTACCGCATGTGGCCGAGCACGGGGTAGTTGCGGAGGATCGCGTGCCGCTTCTGGGTCATGTCCCACACGGCGAGCACGAGCAGCGCCACCAGGAGCACCGCCAGCACCCACCACGCGCCGCCGCCGATGGCGGCCACCAGCACGACGACGAGCGCGGCCAGCGAGAGGGTCGCGACGATCAGGAGTCTGTTGTTCACCCGACCATCGTGCCCCATATCACTCGAACGTTCATCCTCGCCGCACTGTATCGAGGTCCCACGTGTGGGGCAGGGGCGTCCGGGCCGACGGCAGGGCCACGCTGCGCCGCCACTCGTGCAGCCACTCCGGCAGCGTCGGCTCCCCCGCGAGGTCGTGGCCGGCCGCCGCCGCGATCGCCCGGACCTCGTCGTTCTCCACGGGGCGGCCGTCCTTCGTGCGCAGGCGCGTGCAGATGTACGCGCGCACCGCGACGTCGCCGTCGACCACGACGCGCTGCTCGAACCACACTGCGCGCTCATCCAGGCCGATCATCCGCGTCTCCACGTCGAACCGCTGCCCCAGGGTCACCGAGCGGCGGAACGCGATCTGCTCGGCCTGCACCACAGGCGTCCAGCCGCGACGGCGGATCTCGTCCCACAGGCCGGTGCGGACCATCGCGTCGAAGCGGCCGAGGTCGAACAGCCCGAAGTACTGGCCGTTGTTGACGTGCAGGGCCATGTCCACGTCCGTGGGCAGGGCGCGCATCGGCAGCGTCGTCGGCTCCCAGAGTCCGGCGCGCGGGCGGCGGCGGGCGCGGGCGACGACCCAGATCGTGCGGGGGATCAGATGCATCGGATGTTCCTCCTCGGGGTCACAGGACCCCCTCGGTCAGATGGTCCGGCGTGCCGAACCGGTGGGCGGTCACGGACACGGCCTGTTCGTGCAGGAACGGCAGCAGCTCCACCTCGCCGGCGCTCACCACGGGGCCAGCGTAGACCGCCACGTCGGGGGTGTCGCCGAGCGCCGCGTGGAGCGCGCTCCGCGCCGCCTCGGCCGCCTCCCGGTCGCCGGTCCAGTCGGCGACGAGCCGGATCCGCGCGTCGCCGCCGCCCTCCGTCGCGGGCGGGATGAGGGCCAGCCGCCGGGCGCGGTCGTGGAACGCGGCGTCATCCTCGACGACGACGTCCACCGGCGCGGCCGTGCCGGCACCCTCCGTGCGGGCGGACCGGACCAGCTCCTCCACCCGGCCGCGCACGGCCTCGGCCGAGAGTCCGTCCGCATCGGGCCCCTCCGCGGTGGGGGTCGGGCGCAGGCTCACGGTCATGGGCGCCCCGGCATGCAGGCCGGCGGAGACGATGCGCAGCAGGTGGTCGGCGGGCCCCGAGTGCCGGCGCACGAGGACCGGGGTGGGGACGTGACGCAGCACGTTCCGCTCGGCCTCGAGCGCGGAGACGTCCGTGGCCACCCCGAACACGGTGGTCCACGCGTGGGTGTCGAGGGCGCGGGCGGTCTCGAGCCAGGACGCTCCCGCGCCGTCGGCCTCGGCCCCGGGCCGTCCCTCTCCCCCGGCCCACGTGGGCGCGTCCTCCCAGTCCACGAGGCCGTGCAGGTAGTGCGGCCCGCCGGCCTTCGTGGTGGGGCCGACGACGGAACGCTTCCAGCCGCCGAAGGGCTGGCGGCGCACGATGGCCCCGGTGATGCCGCGGTTCACGTAGAGGTTGCCGGCGCGCACGCCGCGCAGCCACACGTCGATCTCCTCCCGGTCCAGCGAGTGCAGCCCGGAGGTGAGGCCGTAGTCCACGGCGTTCACGATCCCGATCGCCTCCTCGAGCGTCTCGGCCGTCATCACGGCCAGCACGGGGCCGAAGTACTCGGTGAGGTGGGCGTCGGCGCCGGGGCGGACGCCGGAGCGGATGCCCGGGCTCCACAGGCGACCCGTCTCGTCCAGCGGCCGCGGGCGCAGGGCCCACCGCTCCCCCGGGCCGAGCTCGGTGAGCCCGCGGCGCAGCTTCTCGCCGGGGGCCTCGATCACGGGGCCCATCTCGGCGCGCGGGTCCGCGGGGTGCGCCACGTGCAGGGACGAGGCGGCGTCCAGCAGCTGCCGGTGGAAGCGCTCGGAGGTGGCCACGGAGCCGACGAGCACCACGAGGGAGGACGCCGAGCACTTCTGGCCGGCGTGACCGAACGCGGACTGGACCACGTCCTTCGTGGCCAGGTCCAGATCCGCGGACGGGGTCACGATCACGGCGTTCTTGCCGGAGGTCTCGGCGAGCAGGTGCAGGTCGGGGCGCATCCCCTTGAACAGCCGTGCGGTGTCCCAGCTGCCGGTGAGGATGAGCCGCTCGACGGCCGGGTCGGTCACGAGCGCCGCGCCGACCTCCGCCTCGTCCTCGTCCGCCAGTGTCACCAGGCGCACGAGGTCCGCGGGGTCGTGCCCGGCGAGCGGGCCGCCGTCGTCGAACAGGCCCGAGTCCCGCAGCCCGGCCACGATCAGCTCCCACGCGACCGCGCCCGTCCGCTCGGACTGCGGGGCCGGCTTGAACACCACGGGCGAGCCGGCCCCGAGCGCGGCGAGGACGCCCCCGACCGGGATGGCCACGGGGAAGTTCCACGGCGGGATCACCAGGGTCAGGCGGACGGGCACGGCGCGAGCGCCCTCCACCGCGTCCAGGCCGCGGGCCAGGCGCGCGTAGTAGTGCGCGAAGTCCACGGCCTCGGAGACCTCGGGGTCGCCCTGGTCCAGGGTCTTGCCGGTCTCGGCGGCGGCCACCTCCAGCAGGCGGGCCCGGCCGGCGTGCAGGGCCCGTCCGACGGCGTCCAGCGCGTCGGCGCGCTCGTGGCCGGTGAGCGCGCCCCAGCGGGCGCCGGGGTGGGCGGTGGCGGCGATGGCGGCGCGGGCGTCGTCGGCCGTGGTGGCGCGGTGGGCGCGGACGGTGTCCGTCCCGAGGTCCGAGCCCGGGACGGCCGCGAGGATCCGGCGGGCCCACTCCCGGTTGCCGGGCAGCGCGGGGTCCGTGTCCGGGGTGTTGGCGAAGCCGTCCACGGGGGCGGGGGCCGGCCCGTCCTCCCCGCGGGACCGGTCCTGGAGGCGGTTCGGACGGGGCACGGCCGCGTCCAGGTGGCGCAGCGAGGCGCGGAAGCGCTCCTCCTCGCGGGCGAACAGGTCCGCGTCCGCGTCCAGGTCGAACACGGCGGACATGAAGTTCTCCGGGGAGGCGCCCTCCTCGAGGCGGCGCACGAGGTAGGAGATCGCCACGTCGAACTCCTCGGGCCGCACCACGGGCGTGTAGAGCAGCAGGGCGCCGACGTCGGCCCGGACGGCGGCGGCCTGGCCGGTGGCCATGCCGAGCAGCATCTCGAACTCCACCGCGGCCGGGTCGAGCCCGCGGCGCTCGATCAGCCGGTGGGCCAGGGCGACGTCGAAGAGGTTGTGCCCGGCCACGCCGATGCGCACGTGGGCCAGATGCTCCGGGGTGAGCGCGTAGTTGAGCACGCGCTTGTAGTTGGTGTCCGCCTCCTGCTTCGAGCCCACCGTGGCCAGCGGCCAGCCCGTCAGGGAGGCCTGCATCCGCTCCATGGGCAGGTTGGCGCCCTTGACCACGCGCACCTTGACCGGGGCGCCGCCGGCGGCGACGCGGCGCGCGGCCCACTCCTGCAGGCGCACCATGGCCGCGAGCGCGTCCGGCAGGTAGGCCTGCAGCACGATGCCGGCCTCGTAGTCGCGCAGGCCCGGCTGCTCGAGCAGGGCGGTGAACACGTTGAGCGTGAGGTCGAGGTCGCGGTACTCCTCCATATCCAGGTTGATGAAGGTGTCCCGATCCCGGGCGAGCTCGAACAGCGGGGTGAGCCGCTCGGTGATGTCCGCGACGGCCTCGTCGAACGCGTAGGGCGCGTGCGGGGCGGTGGCGGCGGAGACCTTGACGGACACGTAGTCGACGTCGTCGCGGCGGATCAGCGCGGCGATGCCCTCGAGTCGGCGGTCCGCCTCGCCCTGACCGAGGATCGCCTCGCCCAGCAGGTTGATGTTCAGCCGGGTGTGCTCGTCGCGCAGGGCCGCGATGGCCTTGCCGAGCTGCCGGTCCCGCGCGTCGACGATCAGGTGGGAGACCATGCGCCGCAGCACGCGGCGGGCCGTGGGGACGGCGATGCGCGGCACGAGCGGGGCGGCGCGGCCGCCGACGCCGAGGACGGCGCGCAGGGCCGGGGGCAGGAAGCCGGGGGCGCGGCCGGCGAGCTCCCGCAGCGCCCGGGCGGCGATCGCGGGGTCCTCGGGGCGGACCACGTGGTCCACGAAGCGCACGATGAAGTCGAGGCCGCCCGGCTCCTTCAGGGCGCCCGCCAGCTGGCGGGCCGCGAAGTCGGCCTCATGGTCGCGGGACTCGGCGAGCCAACGCCGCACCTGCGCGACGGCGTCGTCGGCGAGGGCGTGCAGGTCGGCGGGGTCGGGGATCCCGCCGGTCGCGCCGAGGACCCGGTCGAGATCGTCGTGGTCCTGGGCGGAGAACATCGCGGTCATGGCCGCACTCTGCACGTGTGCCGGGTCACAGGTCAAACCGCCGCGGCTTCCTGTCAGACGCCTATGCTCGATGGACATCCCCTCGCCGCGCGCCCGCGCGTCGCCGCCGTCTTCCCAGGAGCCCGTCCGCCATGGCCGCCGCCGACCCCGTCCCCACCGACGCGCGGGAGCGCCGGGACGTCGTCGTGCCCGTGCCCGGACCCGAGGATCCGCCCGAGCGGGCCTGGCTCGTCCTGCCCCACCGCCACCCGGTGCCGACGCTGCTAGACGAGACGCGGGACGCCGTCGTGGGCCTGGCCGAGACGCTCGCCGCCGTGCTGCCGGTCACCGTGCTCGCCCACCCGCGCGACGCCGGGGCGGCGCGGCTGGTGCCCCCGGAGGTGGACCTGCTGCGCGCGCCCGTGGGCTCACCGCTGCTGGGCCGCACCGGGCCGAGCTTCATCCGCCGCCCCGAGGGCCTGGCCGCCGTCGCCTGGCGCAGCGCCGCGGGACTGACCGGGACCGGACCGCTCGACGGCGCGGCCGCGACGGCCGTGGCGGAGGCGGCGGGACTGCCGCTGCTCACGCCCCTGCTGTGCGCCCCGCGCGGGGCCTGGGTGACCGACGGCGAGGGGACGGCCGTGGTGGCCGCGGACCCCGTGCTGGACGGGCGGATCAACGGCGCGTGGACCCCCGGCCAGGTGGCCGCCGAGTTCGCCGCCCTGCTGGGGATCACCCGGGTGCTGTGGGTGCCGCCGGCACCGCGGCCGGACACCGGGCCGTGGGGCGGGCCCGGTCACCTGGCCTCGTGGGTGCGCCTGCAGGGCGACGGCGAGGCCGCCGTGCACTGGCGCGGCGACCGGTTCCACCCCGAGCACCCGTACGCCGCGGCGGCGCTGCGCTTCCTGCAGGGCGCCGACGACGCCGCCGGCCGGCCCCTGCGCGTGCGCACGGTGACCGGGGCGGCGCAGCCCGCCGAGTACGACCCGGCCGAGCGGGGCCCCCGCTCCCTCCTGGACACGCTGCCGCTGGGCGCTGCGGTGCTGCGGCCGGCGTTCGAGGACGCCGCGGGCGAGGAGGCCGCGGCCGCCGCGTGCGCGGCACTGCACCCGGGGCTGCCCCAGCTGTCGTTCCCCGCCCCGCCGCTGCTGCGGCTGGCCGGCGCGCTCAACGACCTGGTGCTGCTCCAGCCCCGCCCGTGACCTCGTCGGTCGCGGGGCCGTCGTCGTCCCCGCCGTCCGTCGGGGCGCGGTCCTCGTCCTTCCCGTGCGCGTCCGAGCGCCAGGCCGCCGGGCGCAGCCGTTCCAGGAGCGAGGACTGACGGCGCTCCATCCCCTTCAGGTCCGAGGCGATGAGCGCGTTGATCCAGCGGGCGTTCGGGTCGGCGTCGATCAGCACGGCCTTGGCCAGCAGCGTGCAGGGCAGCGCGAGGATGGCGCCGAGCGGGCCGAGGACCCAGGCCCAGAAGAGCAGGGAGAGGAAGCTGACGGTGGGGATCACGCCGATCGCGTCGCCGGCCACCTTGGGCTGGATCACGGACTGCAGCACGAAGTTCAGCACCGAGTAGCTGACCACCACCCACAGGAAGTCGGACCAGCCGCCCGCCGCCAGGCCCAGGACGGCCGGCGGCAGCAGGCCGATGATGAAGCCGATGTTCGGGATGTAGTTGGTGAGGAAGCTGAGCACGCCCCACACGAGCGCGAGCGGCACGCCGATCAGCATGAGGGCAATCACGTCCAGCACCGCCACGATCAGGCCGAACACCGTGGTGACCACCCAGTAGCGGCGCACGCCCTGGGCGAACTCGACCAGGGCGTGGCCGAACTCGTGGCGGGCGGTGCTGAGCAGGCGGACGCGGCGTTCGACGTCCATCGAGTCCATCGCGAGGAAGAACATGCCCATGATCACGGTGACGAGCAGGCCGAAGACCGCGTAGACGTTCGTGGCGATCTTCGTGACGGCGCTGACGGCCGTCCCGGTGACGGCACTCATGTCGATCGAGGCCAGCTGCTGGGACACCATGTCCGGGGTCACGCCGCGCTCGTTGAGCCAGTGCGAGACGTCCAGGACGATCTGCTGGAAGCGGTCCGCGTACTTCGGCAGCTCCGCCACCAGCTCGAGGCCGGACCACACCATCATGCCCCCGAACACGGCCATCACCGCGACGACCAGCAGGACGGTGGTGGCGGCCCCGAGCACGGGGTGCAGGCCCCGGCGGATGAGCCAGGCCTGCAGGGGGTAGGCCACGATCACGAGGTTCAGCCCCAGGAAGACGGGCGCCGCGATGGAGGCGATCCCCTGGAAGAACTGCACCACCAGCACCAGGCCCGCGAGCGTCAGGACGATCACCAGCATGCGCGGCCACATGCGGTGGGGGCGGCGGATGTCCCAGTCGGAGGCGGGGCTGGACGAGGCGGGCGGCGGGGTCACCCCCGCGGGCTGTGCGGCGCTCACGCGGGCAGTCTATGCGCGGGCCGGACGGGGTAGGGTCGGGACCAGTCCACATCGACAGGGGAGCGCCCGCGCGGCGCTGAGAGTGCGGTCCGCCGCAGACCCTCGAACCTGCTCCGGTCCGCACCGGCGAAGGAAGTCGAGTCTCCCGGTCGACGTCGTCCCGGGATTCCGGTGGCGGCCTCGTCCCGGCCCCTCCGCCGTCCCAGAGGAGAACCGCCATGTCCCGCACCCCGCACCGCGCCCTCGCCGCCCTCTCAGTGGCCGCCCTCGCCCTCACCGGCTGTTCGGTGTCCGGCTCGTCCGGCGACGGGGCGTCGTCGTCCGCCGCCGGCGCCGGCGGCGAGCCGACGACGGTGACGATCATGACGCACGACTCGTTCAACCTGCCCCAGGAGCTCGTCCAGAAGTTCGAGCAGGAGTCCGGCTACACCCTGAAGACCACGGCCCCCGGCGACGCCGGCAGCGTGGTGAACCAGCTCCTGCTGGCCAAGGACGAGCCCACCGTGGACGGCGTCTACGGCGTGGAGGACCACTCGGCGCACCGCCTCGTCCGCGAGGGCGTCGTCGCCGAATACACCCCGCAGGACCTGCCCGCCTCCGCGCAGGACCGGATGGTGGAGGACCGCATGACCCCGGTGGACCAGGGCCAGGTGTGCTTCAACACGGATCCGGCATGGTTCGAGGCCCACGACGTCGAGGCCCCCACCTCGATCGACCAGCTCGACGACCCCGAGTACGCGAAGCTGACGGTCGCCACCTCCCCCGTGGCCTCCTCCCCCGGCCTGGCGCTGCTCGCGGCCACCACGGAGAAGTACGGCGACGACGGCTGGCAGGACTGGTGGCGGGGCCTGATGGAGAACGGGGGCAAGGTCGCCGACAGCTGGTCCGACGCCTACAACTCGGACTTCTCCGGCGGCGAGGGCAAGGGTCGGTTCCCGGTGGTGCTCTCCTACTCCTCCTCCCCCGCGTTCGCCCCCGAGACCGAGGTGATCGAGGACTCCTGCACCCCGCAGGTCGAGTACGCCGGCGTGCTCGAGGGCGCGAAGAACCCCGAGGGCGCGCAGGCGTTCGTGGACTTCATGCTCACCGAGGAGGTCCAGTCCGCCCTGCCCGAGTCGATGTACATGTACCCGATCGACGAGTCGGTGCAGCTGCCCGAGGAGTGGGCGCAGAACGCGCCGCTCGTCGAGGACGCCATCACCCCGGACCCCGCCCGCATCGACGAGCGCCGCGAGGACCTGCTGAAGGAGTGGACCGCCCTGTCCGAGGCCTCCCGGCGCTGATGTCCGCGCTCACCGAGGTCGCGGCCCCCGGCACGGACCTGCCGCGCCGGCGGGCCCGCGGCCGGGGGGACGGGCTCGGCCCGTGGTGGCTGGTGGCCGCCGTCCTGCCGGTCGCCTTCCTGCTCGTCTTCTTCGCGTGGCCCGTGGCGGCCATGCTCTGGCGCGGGATCGGCGGCGACGCCGACGCGTTCACCGGCGCCGTGGACCTCACCGCCTTCGGGGAGACCCTCGCCCGCGAGCGCACGTGGCGCATCCTCGGCCAGACGCTCGGCATGGCCGCCGCCGGCACGGTGGTCTCGGTGGCGCTCGGCCTGCCGACCGCGTTCGTGCTGCACCGGCGTCGCATCCCGGGGCGGGCCGTGCTCCGCGCCCTCGTGCTCGTGCCGTTCGTGCTGCCCACGGTGGTGGTCGGCGTCGCGTTCCGCGCCCTGCTCGCCCCCGGCGGACCGCTCGGCTTCACCGGGCTGGACCAGACGACCACCGCCGTCGTGCTGGCCATGGTCTTCTTCAACGTGTCCGTGGTGGTGCGCCAGGTGGGCGCGCTGTGGAACGCGCTGGACCCGCGCCAGACCGAGGCCGCCCGCACCCTGGGCGCCTCGCCGTGGCGGGCGTTCCGCACCGTGACGCTGCCCCAGCTCGCCCCGGCGATCGCCGCGAGCGCGGCGCTGGTGTTCCTGTTCTGCGCGTCCGCGTTCGGCATCGTCCAGACGCTCGGCCGGCCCGGCTACGGCACGCTCGAGTCGGAGATCTGGGTGCAGACCTCCGTCTACCTGGACCTGCGGACCGCGGCGGTGTTCTCCGTGCTGCAGTTCGCGGTGGTGCTGGCCGCCGTCGTGGTCTCCGGCGTGACGGCGGCGCGCACCCAGCGGGCGCTGCGCCTGCGGGAGACGCCGCCGGCCCGGCTCACGCGCGCGGACGCGGTCCCGGTGGCCGTGATGCTCGCGGTGGTGGCGCTCGTGGTGGCGCCGATCCTGACGCTCGTGGTGCGCTCCTTCCACACCCGCCACGGCTGGGGGCTGGGCAACTATCGGCTGCTGTCCACGAGCGCGGGCAGCGGGTTCGTGGGCGGGTCGACGCCGGCCCAGGCGCTCGAACAGTCCCTGCGGGTGGCCGTGGACGCCACGCTCGTGACGCTCGTGGTGGCCGTGCCGCTGGCCCTGCTGCTGACCCGGCCCTTCCGTTCACGCGCGGCGCTGGTGGCCCAGCGGGCCCTCGACGGCGCCCTGCTCCTGCCGCTCGGGGTGTCCGCGGTGACCGTGGGCTTCGGCTTCGTCGTGTCCCTGCGGGCCGCGTTCCCGGAGCTGGCGGCCTCGGGCGTGCTCGTGCCACTGGCCCAGGCGGTGGTGGCGCTGCCGCTCGCGGTGCGGGCGCTCGTGCCCGTGCTCGCGGCGGTGGACCCGCGGCTGCGAGAGGCCGCGCGCACCCTCGGGGCGGGCCCGTGGCGGGGGGGGGGCCCCGGGGGGGGGCCCCCG
>NZ_JXSP01000031.1:0-14680 GCF_000946635.1 Micrococcus sp. MS-ASIII-49 | reverse complement strand
TCCGGCTCGGGCAAGTCCACCATCCTGCGCGGGATCGCCGGGCTCGAGGACGTCGTGGCGGGCACGGTGGAGCTCGACGGGCGGGACGTGGCGGCGGTGCCGACGCACCGCCGGGGCGTGGGGATGGTGTTCCAGGACGGGCAGCTGTTCCCGCACCGGACCGTGGGCCGGAACGTGGCGTACGGCCTCGAGTCCGCCGGCTGGGACCGGGCCCGGCGGCGGGCACGCGTGGCCGAGCTGCTGGACCTGGTGGGCCTGACCGAGCTCACGGACCGGCCCGTGCAGCGACTCTCCGGCGGGCAGGCCCAGCGCGTGGCGCTCGCCCGGTCGCTGGCCCCGGCCCCGCGGGTGCTCCTGCTGGACGAGCCGCTGTCCGCGCTCGACGCGGACCTGCGCCGGCGCCTGGCCGAGGACATCCGGGCGGTGCTGCGGGCGGCGGGGACGACCGGCGTCGTCGTCACCCACGACCTCGCGGAGGCCGCCGTGATGGCCGACCGCACCGTGCGCCTCGGCGCGGGGGGACGCATCGCGGCGGAGGAGGACGGCCCGGCGGTAGCCTCTCAGGCATGACCCCGCCCGCACCCCGCCCCCGGCTGACCGCCCAGGACGTGGTGGACGCCGCCGTCGGGATCCTGCAGGACTTCGGCATGGGCGACCTGTCCATGCGGCGCGTGGCCGCGGTGCTGGGCGTGCAGGCCTCCGCGCTGTACTGGCACGTGCCGGACAAGCAGTCGCTGCTGGCGCGGGTGGCGGACCGGATCGTCGCCGAGGCGGAGGAGACCGTGCGCGCCCGCCGCGTCACGGACCTGGCGGGCCGCGCCGAGGCCGCGGAGGCCGCCCTGCTGCGGCACCGGGACGGGGCGGACGTGGTGCTCTCCGCCCTCGCGCTCGGGCTGGGCGGCCTCGGCCTGCACCGTCTGCTCACCGAGGCGGCGGACACCCCGGAGGACGGGGAGCGGGCCCTGGCGCTGCTGCTGGGCACCGTGTCCCTGCGGCAGCAGCGCGCGCAGGCGCAGGCGCTCGGCGTGCCGACCGGCCCGGACGTGCAGCGGCACCGCACGGACCCGCTCTGACGCCTCGTCCGACGCGGCCGCGCGGGAGGCCGAGGAGAGGAGACCTGCCTCCTCACAGGTGCGCTCGGTAAGGTCGCCCAGAGCAGAACAGGTCGGGACGGGTCGTCCCCTTCGTCCACGGCGATCCCGCCCGACCGCCGCAGGACCAGCATGGCCCGCCGGACCCGGCTCACAGTTCCGGCGCGGTCCCCTTCGACACAGCCGGCGAAGCCATGGGAGCACGGATCAACCACCCGCGGACGGTCGTGGACCGGACGCTGCATCACGACGTCGAGCCCGCACACCCCGCGGCGCTCGTCGACGTGGGCTGGGACTTCCGTGGCCCGGGCGCCAAGGCGGAGGAGCAGCACCGCCCGCTGCGCGTGGTCCGTGCCCGCCGGCCTCGGGGCACCCCGCGGGACCGGAACGGCGTCGACCTCACGCGCACCGGCCCCGTCGTCCCCCGCCCCTCCCCGCCGCGCACCCGGATCCGCCGGGACGGCGTCCGCGTGGTGGCCAGCCCGCTGGCCATGCTGCCCGGCGTGGACCACGGCCCCGCCCTCCGCCTGGACCTGCATCCGACGACGGGGGGCATCGTCTACGTGGCCCGCGAGCTCGAGCTGCGCGAGCTCGGCGACGACGTCCGCGGCCACGTCTACACCGGGATGGTCGGCACGGCGCATCTGAGCGTCTTCTGGTCCACCGTCACCGTCGACCTGCCACCGGAGCGCCCGGTGATCGTGCGGCTGCGCTCGGACCGGGACGCCGAGCTGCTCTCCCTGCTCGAGGTCCTCGCCCCCGTGGACACGCGCGTGGTCTCCTACCGGCTCGACGAGTCCCCCGTGGGCACGCAGCGCTCCAGCTACCTGCTGCCGGACGTGGACCCGGAGACGGTCGCCCAGACGGGCGCGGCCCGGATCCCGCTCGAGGCCATCGAGGCCGCCCAGGAGGAGGAGGACGCGCTGCGCCGCTCCTCCGGCGTCTTCCTCTCCCGCCGCCGCACGGACCGCTTCCTGCGCCGCAACCTGCCCGGGGTGACCCACAGCCTCACGTTCGCGGACGAGGCGGACGTGACGGACGTGTACGTGGACGGCTCCGTGCTGCGCGGCTCCCGCATCGGCGGGGCGGCCGCCGTCGCCGGGCCGAGCATGTGGGCCGTGCAGGCCGTGGCCGGGGCCACGATGCCGCTCGAGGTGGAACTCGAGGCGCTCGTGCTGGGGCACGTGATCTGCGCGTGGGCGGGCACCCCCGGCGGCCGGGTCACCATCCACTCGGACTCGCGCGCCGCGCTGGCCCTGCTCAACGCCGCCCGCCGCGAGCGGCTCACCCTCGGCGGCGCCCGGGGCGAGCGCATCCGCCGCACCCTGCGGCGCCTGCTGGCCGCCGTCGACCTGGCGCAGGCCGCGGACGTCCAGGTGGACACCACGTGGGTCAAGGGCCACGTGGGCGTGCACGGCAACGAACTGGCCGACGACCTCGCCCGGGCCGCCGCCCGCCACGCCAGCGTCGGCACCCCCGAGGGGGACCTGCCCGAGCGGATGGGGCAGCTGATCCAGCTCCGCGTCGAGGACGACGCCGCCGCCGGCTGACCCCGGCCCCGATTCCCCGTCCTCCGCCCCAGCCTCTAGGGTGGGGCTGTGGAAGCGACAGTGGAACAGATCACAGCGGCCATCACGGCCCTGAACGACAAGTACTGGTACGTCGTGATGGCGCTGCTCTTCGTGGCCGGGGTGTGGTTCACCATCCGGACCGTGGGCGTGCAGGTGCGCATGCTCCCGGAGATGCTGCGGTCGGTGACGGCCAAGTCCCAGACCGGATTCGAGAACGACGGCGTGAGCCCGTTCCGCGCCTTCACCATCTCGGCGGCCTCGCGCGTGGGCACCGGCAACGTGGCCGGCGTGGCGATCGCGATCGTGATCGGCGGCCCGGGCGCCGTGTTCTGGATGTGGCTGCTGGCGATCATCGGCGGCGCCACCGCGTTCGTCGAGTCCACGCTGGCCCAGCTGTACAAGCAGAAGGGCGCGGACGGCTACTTCGGCGGGCCCGCGTACTACATCCGCGACGGTCTGGGCGCGAAGTGGCTGGCGGCCGTGTTCGCCGTCGCCATCACCGTGACCTACGGCTTCGTGTTCAACGCCGTGCAGTCCAACTCGATCTCCGAGTCCGTGCAGGCCAACTGGGGCGCGTCCTCCACCACCGCGTGGATCGTGGGCCTGGGCCTGGCCGCCCTCACCGGCCTCGTGATCTTCGGCGGCGTGCGCCGGCTCTCGGCCGTGACCAACGTGCTGGTCCCCGTGATGGCCACGTTCTACATCTTCCTGGCCCTGATCGTGATGGTCGTCAACATCACCGAGGTCCCGGGCATGATCGCGCTGATCGTGGGCCACGCCTTCGGCCTGCGCGAGGTCGCGGGCGCCGCCGTCGGCATGACGATGGTGATGCAGGGCGTGCGCCGCGGCATGTTCTCCAACGAGGCCGGCATGGGCTCCGCCCCGAACGCCGCCGCCACCGCGGCCGTCTCCCACCCGGCCAAGCAGGGCTTCGTGCAGTCCCTGGGCGTCTACTTCGACACCCTGATCGTGTGCTCGGCCACCGCGTTCGTCGTCCTGCTCTCCAACCCGGCCTACGGACGCGGGGAGGCGCTCGGCATGCAGGTGACCCAGGGTGCGCTCCAGCAGGCCGTGGGCGCGTGGGCCGGCCCGGCGCTGACCGTCATCATCTTCTTCCTGGCCTGGTCCTCCGTGCTGGGCAACACCTACTACGGCGAGGCCAACATCCGGTACCTGGCCGGCCGCCACGCGGGCCCGGCCATCACCGTGTTCCGCGTGCTCGTGCTGGTGTGCGTGGTCGGCGGCGCGCTGGGCTCCGTGGCGCTGGTGTGGAACCTCGCGGACACGTTCGCGGCCCTCATGGCGACCATCAACCTCGTGGCGATCATCCCGCTGGGCGGACTGGCCGTGAAGCTGCTCCGGGACTACGAGCGCAAGCTCAAGGCGGGCATGGATCCGGGCTTCCACCTCTCCGACCTGCCCGAGGCACGGAACGTGGCCCTGTGGCGGGACGAGCCGAAGACCTCCCCGCTCCAGGACTGACGCCCCCGCCCGCGCGTTTCGAGGCGGGATATCGACCCCATCTGGCTGCCGCGGGCGGCCGTGGGGTGGATATCCCGCCTCGATGCATGAGGAGGCCCGGTCTGGACACCGTGCGGGGGTCGGCGCCTAGGTTGAGGCGCACCCGACCGGCCACGCCCGAGCGGCCGGCACGACGTCCGAGGAGGACACATGGGCATCCTCTCCAGCCTCACCCGCACTCTCGGCGGCGGCCGCCGCTCCAGCCGACCCACCATCGGTGCACACGTCGGCCGGTCCCCCGGCTTCGGCCGGCAGGCCCGCTCTCAGCGACGCCCCTCCAGCGGCCTGGGCGGTGCCCTCCTGGGCACGCTCGGCGGTCTGGCGCTGCGTGAGCTCTCGCGCCGCGGCGCCGGGGGCACGACGCGCGGGCGCCGCCCCGGTGCGTACCGCGGCGGCTTCGGGCCCTCGGCCCGGTCCACGGGCGGCCTCGGCACCGGCCTGCTGGGCGGGCTGCTCGGCGGGGCCCTCGCCTCCCGCGGTCGGTCCGGTGCCGTCGGCCGACGCGCGGCGGGTGGCCGCCGGACCGTGGGCGGCGGCTTCTGACCGCTGCGCGGGCGGGGAGTCGCCGCTGAACAGCATCACCGCGGAGCGGACACGGCATGGGGCGGGCACCGACGGATCGGTGCCCGCCCCGCGGTCGTGGTGGGCCGGCGGCGTGCCCCAGGCGTCTGCGCCGCGGCTCAGCCGAGGCCGGCGACGCGGCCCAGGATGAACAGCAGGACGCCGATGACCACGAGGGCGATGATCACCGCGAGCACGATCTTGCCGACCGAGCGCTCGCCGGTCTGCTCCACGTCCATGCCCGGGTTGTCCGGGCCGACGCCCGCGCCCTCGGCTGGGGGCGTGTCGCCGTCGAACGCGACGCCGGAGGTCTCGTCCGTCGCCTCGCGTGCGCGCCGGGCGTCCTGGGGGTCGGGGGTGTGCGGGGTGGCCATGGCCGGCTCCTCTCGTCTCGGCGGCACGGGTGCGCGCCGCTGGCCCTCATGGTAGGCCCGGGGCAGGGGGTCCTGACCAGGGTATGGCGACGCCCGCCCCAGCGCTTTCGTGGCCGAAACGGCGCGCCCCGAGCCGCTTTCGTTGACGAAACGGCGCTCCTCCACGCCGCCGCGACGGATCCCGTCACCCTCTTGATCGTTGGACGTCCAAGCAATAGCGTGATCGGCGTCACGTCCCCGCCGTCCAGAGGAGCCCCCATGCCCGAGGCCTACATCATCGACGCCGTCCGCACCCCCGTGGGTCGCCGAGGGAAGGGGCTCGCCGGTGTGCATCCCCTCGATCTGGCGGCCGCGCCGTTGCGCGAGCTCGTCGCCCGCCAGGACATCGACTCGGCCGAATACGACGAGGTCATCCTCGGCTGCATCGACCAGCTCGGCCCGCAGGCCATGGACGTGGCGCGCAACGCCTGGCTCGCGGCCGGGCTCTCCGAGGACGTCCCCGGCACCACGGTCGAACGCCAGTGCGGCTCCGGCCAGCAGGCGGTGCACTACGCCGCACAGGCCGTCATGAGCGGGACGGCGGACCTCGTCGTCGCCGGCGGCGTGCAGTCCATGTCCGCGATCCCGCTCTCCCGGTCCAACAGCGCGGCCGCCGACTTCGGCTTCCCCGACCCGTTCACCGGCTCCGAGTCCTGGGCCGCCCGCTACGGGGACGAGGAGATCTCCCAGTTCCGCGGGGCCGAGATGATGGCCCGGCACTGGAACCTGGACCGTGACGCCCTGGAGGAGTTCGCGGTGCGCTCCCACGAGCGCGCGCTCGCCGCCCAGGCCGACGGTCGCTTCGACCGCGAGATCATCCCGCTCGCCGGCCTCACCGCGGACGAGGGCCCCCGCACCCCGGACGCCGCGAAGATCGCCTCGCTCGACCCGATCGTCCCCGGCGGGCTGCACACCGCGGCCACCGCGTCCCAGATGTCCGACGGCGCGGCCGCCCTCCTGCTCGCCTCCGAGGAGGCCGTGCGCCGCCACGGCCTCACCCCGCGAGCCCGCATCCACCACCTCTCCGCCCGCGGCGCCGACCCCGTGATGATGCTCTCCGCCCCGATCCCGGCGACGGCGTACGCGCTCGACCGCATGGGCCTGACCATCGACGACATGGACCTCGTGGAGATCAACGAGGCGTTCGCCGCCGTCGTGCTGGCCTGGCTGACCGAGACCGGCGCGGACCCGGCGAAGGTCAACGTCAACGGCGGGGCGATCGCCCTAGGCCACCCCATCGGCGCCACCGGCGCCCGCCTGATGACCTCCCTGCTGCACGAGCTCGAGCGCACGGGCGGCCGCTACGGCCTGCAGACCATGTGCGAGGGCGGCGGCCAGGCCAACGTCACCGTGATCGAACGTCTCTGACCCATCCCCCGGAGGTTCCCATGCCCGACCAGATCACCCACCCCACCGACGCCGCCACCCACCTCTCCCCCGCCCCGGAGGACACGATCGGCCGCGTGTTCGCACGCGCGGTCGCCCGCTCCCCGCAGGCCGTCGCCCTGCGCTTCGAGGACCGCGACTGGACCTACGCCCAGCTCCGGGACGGAGCGCACCGCGTGGCCCGCCGTCTCCAGGACACCGGCCTGCCGGCCGGCACCCGGGTGGCCGCCTACGCCGCCAACTCGGACGCCTACGCGCTGCTCTTCCTCGCCTGCGTCACGGCCGGCTACGTGCACGTGCCCGTGAACTTCGCGCTCAAGGGCGGCGAGCTCGCGCACGCCCTCGAGGACTCCGGCGCGGAGCTGCTCGTGGCCGACGCCGGCATGCTCGAGCGGGTCGACCAGGTCCGGGCCGAGGGCCGCGCGTCGGCTCTGCGGCACGTGTGGACCATGCTCCCCGCCGGCCACGCCGAGCCCTCCGTGCTGGAGACCGCCCGGGACGAGACGTTGGACGCCGCCGCCCCGGAGGCGGAGGTGTCGGCCACCGACCTGGCCCAGCTGCTCTACACCTCCGGCACCACCTCCACCCCCAAGGGCGCCATGATGTCCCACCGGGCGCTCGTGGCGGAGTACCTCTCCTCGATCATCGCGCTGGACTTCACGGCCGAGGACCGCCCCCTGGTGGCCATGCCGCTGTACCACTCGGCCGCGATGCACGTGTTCCTGCTCCCCTACCTGAGCCTCGGCGCCACGGTGCGACTGCTCGCCGCCCCGGACATCCCCCGGATGCTCGAGCTCGTGGAGACCGAGCACATCGGCTCCCTGTTCCTGGCGCCCACCGTCTGGGTGCCGCTGGCGAACCATCCGGACCTGGCCACGCGCGACCTCTCCTCGCTGCGCAAGGCCCAGTACGGGGCCTCGATCATGCCGGTGACCGTGCTGCAGCGCCTGCGTCAGAGCCAGCCGGGCATCGGCTTCTACAACTGCTTCGGCCAGTCCGAGCTGGGCCCCCTGTGCACGGTGCTGCGCCCCGAGGAGCACGACGCGCGGCCGGCCTCATGCGGCCGCCCCGTGTTCCACGTGGAGGCGCGGGTGATGACGGCCGACGGCGCCCCCGCCGCGCCCGGCGAGCCCGGCGAGATCCAGTACCGCTCGCCGCAGCTGCTCTCCGGCTACTGGAACCGCCCGGACGCCACCGCGGACGCCTTCACCGACGACGGCTGGTTCCGCTCCGGCGACCAGGTCACCCAGGACGCGGCCGGCTACATCCAGGTGGTGGACCGCATCAAGGACGTCATCAACACGGGCGGCGTGCTGGTCGCCCCGCGGGAGGTCGAGGACGCGATCTACGAGCTCGATGAGGTGGCCGAGGTCGCCGTCATCGGCCTGCCGGACGAACGCTGGATCGAGGCGGTGACCGCCGTCGTCGTGCTCAAGGAGGGCGCTGAGCTGACCGCGGAGACCGTGCGCGCCCACGTGAAGGAGCGGCTGGCGGGCTTCAAGGTGCCCAAGCGCGTGGACTTCGTGGCGGAGCTGCCGCGGAACCAGTCGGGCAAGCTGCTCAAGCGCGCGCTGCGCGCCGAGCGGACGCAGGGGTCGAAGTGACCAGCCTGCAGAAGCCGATCTACGACGTCGTCACGCCCCTGGACGTCGATTACCTGGACGCGTTCGGGGAGGCGACGGACGAGGACCGCGCGCACTGGGACCGCGCCCGCGCCTACGGCCGGGAGGTGCTCGAGCGGATCGACGGGCACTGGGACCGGGCGGAGTACCCGTTGGACCTGGTGGCGCGGGCGGGCGAGCTGGACCTGCTCACCGACGGGCTGGAGGTGCCGGGGCACCCGGTGATGTCGCCGTTGGCCGCGGGCCTGGTGGCGATGGAGATCTCCCGGGCGGACGGGTCGATGGCCGCGGCTGCGGCCGTGCAGGGCGGGCTCGTGCTGCGCGCCCTGGTGCACTGCGCGAGCCCGGAGCAGAAGGAGCGGTACCTCGAGCCGGTGGCGCGCGGCACGCTGCCGGGCGGGTTCGCGCTCACGGAGCCGCTGCACGGTTCGGACTCGGTGTCCCTCGAGACGTCCGCGCGGCCCGACGGCGCCGGCGGCTGGGTGCTGAACGGCGCCAAGAAGTGGATCGGCAACGGGGCCGCCGGGGGCATCACGATCGTGTGGGCGCGCGACACCGAGGACGGCCAGGTCAAGGGCTTCGTGGTGGAGCAGTCCACGCCCGGCTACGAGGCCGAGGTGATCACGGGCAAGGGCGCGCTGCGGGCGATCCACCAGGCCGAGATCACGCTGACCGACGTGCGGGTCGGCGACGACGCGCGGCTGCCGGGCGTGGCGAGGTTCAAGGACGCCGCGCGCGCGCTGGTGGCCACCCGCGTGAACGTGGGCTGGTCCGCGCTGGGCCACGCGACCGCGATGTTCGAGGCCGCGCTGGCCTACGCCCGGCAGCGGGAGCAGTTCGGCAAGCCGCTGGGAGCGCACCAGATGGTGCAGGAACGGCTCGCGCAGATGCTGGACGAGGTGACCGCGATGCAGACCCGTTGCGTGGCCGTGGCCCGCCTGCAGGCGGCCGGGCGGCTGCGTGACGAGCAGGCCTCCCTGCTGAAGTACGCCTGCACCCGGGGCGCGCGGCGGGTGGCGCAGATCGCCCGGGACATGCTCGGCGGCAACGGCATCCTCCTGGAGCACCGGGTGATGCGGCACTTCGCCGACGTCGAGGCGCTGCACACCTACGAGGGCACCGAGTCCGTGCAGGCGTTGATCCTCGGCCGGGACCTGACCGGGATGAGCGCGTTCGCGTGAGCGCCTCCCTCAGGGCGCGGAGACGACCCCCACGCCCACCCGGGGCAGGCTGCGGTCCACGACCAGCTCCAGCCGACGTTCGTGGAACCGTGCGCCGAGCAGCTCCTCGAGGTCCTCGACGAGGTGCACCGTGATGGTCTCGATGACCGCCGCGGTGTCCTCTCCGTCCCGCAGGATGCAGTCCACCTCCAGCGCGGGGGCGGAGGGGGTGCCGGTGATGGCGAACCTGGCCTCAGCGACCTCGGGGAACACGGTGACGGCCCGCGCGGCACTCATGGCCAGGAGGGCGCAGCGCTGACGGAAGGCGGCGGGCTGCGGCGCCGGGGACTCGAGGACGGGCGGGACGGCGGACAGGGTCCGCCCCATGGCCTGGGGGGCCTCCAGCGTTGCTGTCATGACATTCCTCTCGCCGCGGCCCGGGCGCCCCCTCACAGAGATCGCCGTGACCTGGAAAATGTTAGTCTAACTATGCGTTAGGAAGACTAACCAAATTTTCGGGGTGACGTGAACAGGGAGGTTCAAGAGCGCATGGGTGAGGAGCACATCACGCTGACCAGCACGGATGGCGAACCGACGTCGGGCTACTGGTACACCCGCGGCGCCAACGAGATCGAACCTGTGGACGTGCTCAACCTGCTGCGACGCTACCGGGAGGCCGAACGGCGCATGCGCGCCCGCACCCGGGACAGCATGGGGATGGGAGAGACCCACCTGTCAGCCCTGCGTTACCTGCTGCGGGCCGACCGACGCGGCCACAAGGTCCGTCAGCGGGATCTGGCCAGCGCCCTGGAGATCACCCCGGCCTCCGCCAGCGCCCTGGTGGACCGACTGGTCCGAGACGGCTACGCCCGACGGGCGCCCCACCCACAGGACCGCCGATCCGTGGTGGTGGAGCCGACGGCCAAGACGGACCACGAGGTCCGCGCCACCCTGGGCGCCATGCACCGCAGTATGCTCGCCGCGGTGGAGGGCCTCACCCCGGCCGAGCTCGCCGGCGCGGCCGCGTTCCTGCGGGCCCTGATCCGCAGCGTGGAGGAGCATGACGAGGACGAGGCGGACCAGCCCGCGTGAGGAACAGACTCAGCGGAACAGGTCCCAGACGCTGAACGTGGTGCGCTTGTAGACCGCGTTGTAGGCGGCGCGCTTCGGATCGCGCACCCACCCCATGCCCGGCCGGCCGTCCTCGCGGCCGGCACCCGTGCACCGCACCCGCCAACCCCAGGAGCTGACATGAGCACCGCACCCACCCCTTCTTCCTCCGACGACGCCCCCGCCGTCCTCGTCGAGACGCGGCCCGGCGTCGTGCGGCTGACGCTGAACCGGCCCGCGAAGGGCAACGCGCTCGGACTGACGATGGCGCGCGAGGTGCTCGCGGCGATCGCCGCGGCCGAGGCGGACGAGTCCGTGCACGTGCTCACGCTGACCGGCGCGGGACGGATCTTCTGCGGCGGCGGGGACGTCCAGGCCATGGCCGCCTCCCCCGCCGGGCCGGAGCGGCGCGCGATGATCCAGGAACTTGGCGAGGCGGCGGGCGAGGTCGCGGTGGCGCTGACGGGCTCTCGCCTGCTGGTGCTGGCCGGCGTCAACGGGACGGCCGCCGGGGCGGGGCTCGGGCTCATGCTGGGCGGCGACGTCGTGCTGGTGCGCGAGGACGCGCAGCTGGTGACGGCGTTCTCCGCGCTCGGGATGACACCGGACACGGGCGTGTCCTACTGGCTGCCGCGGGTGCTGGGGCCGGTGCGCGCGACGCAGCTGTTGCTCGGCGGTCGGCGCCTGACCGGGACCGAGGCCGTGGAGTGGGGCCTGGCGACCGAGGCGGTGGCCGGGGACGCGTTCGCGGCGCGTCTGGCGGAGCTCGAGGACGAGCTGGTGGCCGGTCCGGCGCACACCTATGGGCCGACGAAGGCGCTGGCGCGCGGGGCCGACGTCGAGGCGCTGCGTGCACATGTGCGGCAGGAGGCGGCGTCGATCGCGGCGGCGTCCGAGCACCCGGAGGCCGTGCGGCGGGTGGAGGCGTTCGCGGGCCGGTGAGGGGCGGGCCGCGGCCCAGGCCGGCGGCGTCGCCCACTGAGGCGACGCCGCCGCGGGCTCAGGCCGGCGGCGGCTGCGCCGGCCCCCCGGCGAGGTCCGTCCGAGCCCCGGCGAAGCGGGCCATCCAGGGGAACCATCCCCGGGTGCGGTGCGCGTAGAGCACGAGCGCGACGAGCAGCGCCCCCAGCGTGCCCACGATCAGGTCCGTCATGGTGTCCGTGTTGCCTTTCTGGGTCTGGGCGCCGAGCACCTGGTCCGCGGTGAACTCGGCGACCTCCCACGCCAGGGCCACGAGCGAGTGCAGCCCCACCACGGTGAGGGCCTCGAGCCCGGGCGGCATGACCAGGCTCCGGCGGGCGGCGGCGACGCCCAGGAGCAGGACGGCCCCCAGCGCGATGGGCACGCCCGAGAAGAAGTGCACGAGGACGTCCCACCACGGCCAGGCGGCGTAGCGCCCGAGCGCGGCGCCCAGCCACGGGGCGGACAGCAGGAGAGCCGCATACATCGCGTGCAGGGAGGTGGGCAGGCGGACCCGGGCCGCGCGCTCGACGGCGATCGTCACGGGGACGACCATCGCGATCTGCACGCTGAGGCCGGCCGCCTCCGTCTCGCCCCGGGCGGCGAGGACGGCGGCGCTGACAAGCAGCACGACCGCGGCGAGGATCAGCGGCGAGCGCCGGACGAGCGCGCGCTGACAGGACCCGGGGACCGGACGGGACGGGGCGACGTCGGGAGCGGCGGGGCCGACGACGGGGCGCTCAGGCGGACGGCGGGACGGCATCGGGGACCAGCTCGTAGAGGTAGGCGGGACGGACGGCGTCGTCGTCCAGGGCGACGACGGCGGGCACGCGCCGGTAGCCGGCGCCCTCGAAGGCGTCGAGGCGGTCCCAGTGGTCCGGGAGGTCGACGGAGACCAGCAGCTGGGCGGGGACGTCGGCGATCTGGGCGGCGGGGTGCTCCGTTGCGGCCGGGGTGGCGAGGACGACGCCCGGGTAGCCCGTGGCGGCGCCGACGCCGCTGGCGTGGAGCACGCCGCGGACGGTGCCGGGCGCCCAGGTGCCGCGGACGCCGTCCATGACGCGGGCGTTCGAGCGGCCCGGGGCGAGGGTCCCGTAGGCGGCCAGGGCGGTGGGGGCGAGCACCTCGGCGGCGAGGCGGGCGACGGTGCGGGCCAGACGCACGTCCCGGGAGGTCAGGGCGCGGATGTCGTGGCTGTGCATGCGCACGCCGAGACGGCCGTAGGAGACGGCGAGGTCCGGGTGGTGGTCGGCGGCCTCGGCGGCCTCCCCGATCCGGTCCGCCAGGGCGAGGGCGGTGGCGAAGTCGCCGGTGGCATAGGTGATGGCGAGCTCAGGCGGGGTGGTGGAAGCGGAACCCGAGGCGGCGACCGCCCAGCCGGCCAGCTCGGGCGCGGCCGCGAGCGCCGCGGCGACGTCCGCCGGGTCGAGCGGGCGGGGGGCCGGGGTGGCGGCGAGGAGGTCCAGGGTGGAGGCGGGAGTGTCGACCCCGTCGCCGGAGGTGTCCATGAGTTCCGCGAGCCGGTCCAGCAAGGCTGCGATGGTGCCGTCATGGATCAGCCCATTGACGTGCCCGTCGGAGAAGCGCTCGCCGGACACCACCCACATGAAGACGCTGGCGAGTTCGTCACGCGTGTACTGCTCGATGGGGCCGAACAGACCGGGCTCGGCCAGTTCCGGCCGGTACTCCCGGTCCACCCCGACGACGGCCTGCACCGCATCCAGGCCGGTCCAGATGCGCTCGTCGTACGTCGCCCACGGGAGGTGGATCGTGCCGTCCGGCTGCGGGCCGCCGTGCCAGTCAGCTTCGACGCGCTCGTGGGCGAGGCGGCGCAGGACGACGATCGCCTCGATCTCCTCCGGCGTCGGCGGCCGCTCGGGTCGGGTGACGGTGGTGCCTGGCCGCCACTCCCCCCGGGGCGATGCCGCACTCACGCGCGAGTCCGCAGCAGGTTGCCGGGGTCAGGCTCGGGCTGGCCCGAAGCGCGGCCGGCAGTCCAGTCCGTGAAGGACGCCGTGAGGCTGGGCTTGCACAGTCCGATCTTCATAGGGCGAGCGTAGCGGCGGGGCCGGCAGGAAACGGTGCGGCGCAACCGCGTCCCACCTCAACCGCCGGCCGACGCGTAGGGCATCGGAGTGCGGAGTCCGTCCGAGAAGTGCCCTCCCTCGGCCAGCAGCTCTTGCGCGCTCTCCTCGAACCAGTCGCTTTGGGAGACCGCGCTGCAGTAGGTGGCCAGGCCAACCAGCAGAGGCATCATGCTCTGGCTGTCGTACTGCCCCCATCGCCGTTTGATCTTGGCCGCCTTCAGGCCGAGATCGGGGAGATTCGGCGGCACGGTGTTCCACAACCGCGAATGGTGCGCACATGTATTGCGCAGCACGGCGAGGCTGCGGACGGTGGAGGAGAACCCCATCTGCCGAAGGCCCCATGTGCCGGCGACGCCACGCCGCACCTGATCATCGCGGATGCAGTCGATCGCCTCGGAGAGGGTGTCGAGGGACAGGACGTCGACGACGGCCCACACCGGAGGCTGGCGGTAGCCGTCGGCACGATGACGCACCACGAACGGCTGTCGAGCACGATCCAGGTCATCCCGAATCGCTTGGTCCACGGGCACCTGGCGTTTCGGAGGCTGGGTGTAGGAATCAGCCTTCAGGAAGACACCGTACGGACCATGCCGTTCTGCGATCACGTGGGCGAACGACGTGCGGAGAGCCACCTCCACCTCTGCGACCGCCATGCCGCACTGCTCACGAAGCTGCTCGTCCGAGCGGTACAGAGAGGCGATCTTCGAGAATCGCGTGCCGTCCCGGAAACGGTTGTCTCCGAACGCAGGGTCGTGCTGGAAGAAACGCCAGTACCCGGAGAGCCGGTAGTAGCCGACCCTGCGGAGTTCCTCCAGCGCGATGTCGACGTCGTCGATCACCATCCCTCGTCGGCGCAGTAGGTCGATCTGCTCGTCGTAGGAGATCCAGGGTTTGCGGTTGTCCTTCACGTGCCCCTCCGAGATGCACATGGCCCCCGCGCATTTGAGCTGCGTCGCTGGAGCAAGGCCTGCAATGAGAAGCTTGGCGGGGGCTCTGTTGCGGACAGTCTATCTAACACGCGGCCCCGCGGGGCACGGGTGTGGACACGCTCATTCCTCCACCACCGGCCGTTCGCACCGCTCCTCGTGAGATTCGGCCGCGCCCGCTCATGTGGCCGTACGAGACGGTCTGGTCCGGGTGTTGCTCGGCGGCCTGCCTGATCCAGTTCGCCCCGGCGCCACTCGGAGCTCATGGCGGG
>NZ_JXSP01000030.1:0-20503 GCF_000946635.1 Micrococcus sp. MS-ASIII-49 | reverse complement strand
GGACCCGCGCCCCCGGCGCCGCGCGCAGCACGGCGTCCACCGCCACCACGGCCGCCGCCGCGCCGTCCGCGCCCTCCGGCACCCGCACGCGCGCCTCGATTCGCAGCGGGCCGGCCAGGGACAGGCCGTGGCCGCGGGCCGTCGTCGCGGGGATGCGGGAGGCCAGCACGAGCGCCTCGCGGGCCTTCACCCGGGCGGCCTCGGCGGCGTCGCCGCGCCCGCCGAAGTCGGCGCCGGCCTGCCACGCCACGGCGTCCGGCGCGTGGTGCAGGGCCGCCCCCACGCGCCACAGCCGGTGCGCCAGCTCCCAGTCCTCCCCGCCGTAGCCCACGAAGGCGGGGTCGAAGCCGCCGGCGTCCTCGTAGATCTCGCGCGCCACCGTGAGCACGGCCGAGATGACGTACCGGTAGCCGGTGGAGTCGGCGCGGCGCAGGTCGTCCGTGGCGCGGTACCCGTCACCCAGCCAGGCCGGCTCGGCCAGGCGGGAGCTCTCCGGCACCTCGTCCCCGGGCCGCCATCCGTGCGCCCAGGCCCGTTCCAGCCAGGCCTCGGCCAGGTGCCGCCGCCGGCCCACCACCGCGGCGTCCCGGGGCGCCTCGGCCACCGCCGCCAGGGCCGCGGCGAGGTACCCGGGCTCGGGGAGCATGTCCCCGTCGAGGAAGGCGAGCACGTCGCCGTCGGCCGCCTCCGCCCCGAGCGCCCGGGCCGCCGAGGCGCGGAACCCGCGGTCCGGCTGGCGCACGGTCACCACGTCGAACGGCAGGCCCGGGTCCACCCGGGGCGGGACGGGCGAGCCGTCGTCGGCCACCACGAGCTGCAGCCCGCCGGTCAGGCCGCGCTGGGCCGCGAGCGCGGCCGTGAGCCGGTCGAGGTCCGCCTGGGCCCGGTAGTAGGGCACCACCACGGAGACGGCAGCGCTCACGTCCACCTGTGCACGCGGCGGAGCACGTCGAAGAGCATCCGCGCGCAGTCCTCGGCCCCGGGCGAGAGGTCCACGGCGGGGTCGAGCCACGTGCGCTCGGGGTCCTCGACCGCCTCGGCGATCGCCTCGGCCAGCGCGAAGGCCGGCGACCCGTTGGGGTGCACGAGCCGCAGGGTGCCCGGGCGCAGGCGCTCCATCTCCTCCGTGTAGCGGCCGGCGGAGGCGATGGCCCGCCGCCCCACCGAGGTCCACGCCGCCAGGGACCCGGACGCGGACACGTTGCGGTGCGCCGCGAACGGGATGCCCGCCGAGAGCAGGGCCGCGTCCGCGAACTCGTCCGGCACGAACCCGGTGACGCGGAACTCCAGGCCGCGCGCCTCGGCGTCGCGGGTCAGCTCCGCCACGAGGTCGTCATGCCCGATGCTGACGGGTCCGAGCGCCGTCAGCCGGCGCGGCGCCCCGGAGTCCGGGCCCCACTGGCGGTGCAGCTCGGTGAGGGCCTCCAGGGCGAGGGCGTGCCCCTTGCCCGGGTAGACGAAGCCGAAGAGCACGAGGTCCCGGTCGAGGCCGGCCATGCTCTCCGGCACCACCGGCTCGGCGCGGGCGGCCGCGGCCCGGCGGTCCTCCACGGGCAGCGGGACCACGTCCGCGGCCACGTCCACCAGGTCCGCCAGCAGCGCCCGCTCGTGCTGCGAGGAGACCACGACGCCGTCCACCGCCTGGGCGAGCCGCGCGTATGCCTCGCCGCGGCGGCGGTAGCGGCCGTCGCCCTCGGCGGGCTGCGGGATGTCGTGCAGGGTGAGCGTGGTGCCCTCGGGCAGGACGTCGACGAGCAGGTCCGCGGCGGCGGTCGCGGTGGGGCCGAACAGCGCGTCCGTGACGTCCAGGTGCACGGCGGCGCCCAGCGCGCGCGCCTCCTCCAGCAGGGGCACGAGGCCCCGGAACGCCGCGACGTCCTCTGCCGTGAGCAGCTCCACCTCGGCGCCCGCCCGACGGAGGGCGGCGGCGGTCTGCCGGCCATGGCGCACCACGCCGTGCTCCGGCGCGCCCACGGTCACGTACAGCACACGTCCCTGCGGCTGCGAGTCCACGTCCACGATCCCCTTCACCTGCGGCGGCGCTCCTCGACGCGGCGGCGCGCCGGAACGGACAGGATGCCGCTGCTCCGATTCTCCGATCCTGCCCTGACAGACTAGATTCCGCGACCCCCGACCCGGGACGGGGACACGCCGCCCGCGCGGCATCGCATCCCCAGGTCAGGAGGCCCTCCCCCGTGAGCATCACCGTCCAGCACGTGCCCGCGCAGCACCCGTACACCCGCGCGATCCGCCCCCTCGACCCGGGCGCCGCGCCGGACGTGGAGTTCCTGCCGGACCCGCCGGTGCCGGGCGCGCCCGCGCACCAGTGGTGGCCGCCCCGGGCCCTGCGCGCGGAGTGGCTGGCCGAGCACCGCCCGGACGTGCTGCACGTGCACTTCGGCTTCGAGCACTTCAGCCCCGCCCAGCTGGCCGCCGCCCTGGACGCGCAGCACGCGCACGGGGGCGCCGTCGTCGTGACCGTGCACGACCTCGAGAACCCGCACCTGACGGACCAGGGCCCCCACCGGGACCGCCTGGCCGTGCTGCTGGGCCGCGCGGACGCCGTGCTCACGCTCACCCCCGGCGCCGCGGCGACCCTCGCCCGCGACTACGGCGTGCGCGCCCTCGTGGTCCCCCACCCGCACATCGTCCCGCTCGAGGACCTCGTGGCGCAGGGCGACGACGACGCCCCCGGCGCGCTGCCCCCCGACGCGTCCGATGACGGCGACGGCGCGGCCGCCCCCGCCCGCCTGCTGGTGCACGCCAAGGACCTGCGGGCCCAGGTGGCCCCGGTGGCGCTGCTGCCGGTGCTCGCCGCCGCCGTCGGGACGCTGGCCGAGCGCGGTGTCGACGCGCGGGTGACCGTGGAGGTCCAGGACACCGTGCAGGACGAGGACGCCCTGGCCGCGCTGCGCGCGGGCTGTGCCCACCACGGCTTCGAGCTGTGGCAGCACGACCGGCTCGACGACCCCGCCCTGCACGCGCTGCTGCGCGACGTGGACGTGTCCGTGCTGCCGTACCGCATCGGCACCCACTCGGGCTGGGTGGAGATGTGCCGGGACCTGGGGGTGCCGGTGGCCGTCGCGGACATCGGGCACATCGCGGACCAGTCCGGCGCCTGGTTGAGCCCCGACTCGCTCGCCGCGTTCGACCCGGAGGATCCCGACTCCCTCGCCGACGCGCTCGAGACGCTGGTGCGCGCCCGCGCGCGCACGGCCCCCGCCGACCCGGCCGCCCGGGCCCGGCAGCGTCGTCGCGTGGCGGCCGCCCACGTGGCGGTCTACCGCGAGGCCCTCGCCCGGGCGCGCGGGGCGCTGCCGAGCGTGTCCGTGCTGGTCATCACGGGGCACCGGGACGAGCACCTGGCCCGCGTGATCGCCGGGCTGGAACGCTCCCACCGCCGCCCGGACCAGGTGGTCGTGGTGTTCATGGGCCAGCCGGACGGGCGCGTCCCGGCCACGGACCTGCCCATCACGGTGGGGCACGTGGCCGCCGACGCCGGGCTGCCCCTGGCGCAGGCCCGCAACCGCGCGGCCGAGCTCGCCACCGGCGAGATCCTCGTCTTCCTCGACGTGGACTGCATCCCGGCCGCCGAGACCGTCGGCGTGCTGGCCACCGAGGTCGCGGCCCACCCCGGGTCCGTGGTGATGGGCCGGCCCCGCTACCTGCGGCCGGGCTGGACCCGCGACGTCGGGGAGGCCGACCTGACCTCGCATCGCGCCGACGCCCTGCTGCGCCGCCTCTCCGTGCCCCACCGGGCGCGCGCGCACCTGACCGCCGGCCCCTCGGACGAGTGGCACCTCGTGTGGACGCTGATCCTGGCGCTGCGGCGCGCGGACCTGGCCCGCATCGGCGGTTTCGACGCGGGCTTCACCGGCTACGGCGCCGAGGACACGGACCTGGCCTTCCGCGCCCGCGACGCCGGCCTGACGCTGCGGTTCAGCCCCGCCGAGGCGTTCCACCAGCACCACGGCGTGATGACCCCGCCGCTGCACCACCTCGAGGACATCCTGGTCAACGCCCGCCGCTTCCGGCAGGTGCACGGCCGATGGGCCATGGAGGGGTGGCTGCGCGCGTTCGCGGACGCGGGGCTGATCGCGTGGGACCCCGAGGGCGAGCGGCTCGAGCTGCTGCGTCACCCCACGGAGGCGGAGCTGACGGCCGCCCGCCGCGACGACGCCGCGTACTGAGGGGCGACGCGCCGGGGGCGATCGGGGCTCAGCCCAGGGCGCCCTCGATCGCCGCCTCCCAGCGCCGCCGGTACTCGTCCGGCGCCACGAGCAGCAGGCCCGCGAGCCGATCGGCGGCGGCCGGGTCCGCGAGGGCGCCGCGCACCGCGCCGGCCCAGTCCGCGTCCGGGTCCTCCCACGCGCACCACGGCACGCCCGCGGCCCGGTGGATCTCGCGGACGAACACGCGCTGCTCGTCGAACGGCCGCGGCTCGGGGGCGAGCACCACGGGGCGGCCGGAGCGGGCGGCGTCCACCACGGCGTTGTGCCCGGCCGAGACCACCACGACGTCGGCGTCCGCGGCCCGGCGGGCCGGCGCCTGGACCCAGCCGTGCAGCGTCACAGTGGCGGGCATCGCCTCCGCCGCGAGCCCGCCCGGCGCCTCCGGCTCGCCCACCCCGGCGATCGGGCCGTACACCTCCCACGTCGCCTCCGGCACGGCGGACGCCGCCCGGGCCAGGTCCGCTGCCCGCACCCCGCCGCCGCCCGTCCCGGCGATCACGGCGACGCGCGGGGCGGCGCGGGCCGTCGACGTCGTCGTGGTGCGGGTGCCGAGCCGGCCGGTGACGTCCGCGACCCCGAGGTAGGTGACCCGGTCCGCGTGGGCGGCGCGCCAGGCGGGGACCTCGAGCTCGGCGGCGTAGTGGGCGAAGAGGCCGTCGGCCTCGGCGTAGACGAGGGCGTGCGCGGGGTCGGTGCGCTCGCCGTGCATGCGGCGGTGCAGCACGGGCCAGCCCGCCAGGCGCAGGAACAGGGCCGCCTCCACGGACACGTCCACCACGCACACGTCCGGGTCCACCCGTTGCGCCGCCGCGTGGAGGGCGTCGAAGCGCGCCCGGATCTCGGTCCCCACCGGGGACCAGTGCAGGGGTGAGCGGGCCGGCTGCTGGTGGCCGGGCACGAGGTCCGAGGGCAGCGGGATGACGGGGACGTCCGCGGGCAGCAGTTCGGCCGCCCGGGGGTGGGCGGTCACGACCGTCACGTCGAACGCCCCGGTCGACGCCAGGCCGGCGGCGTGCCGCAGGTGCCCCGCCCCGTGCTGGTGGGCGTAGTAGAGGACCCGCCTGCGGGCCGGAGCCATCAGAGGGACTCCAGGTCCGCCGCATCGGCGGACGGGCGCGGGACCCCCTGCGGGTCGAACCCGTACGCGTCCTCGGCGGCGGCGAGGTCACGGGCGTCCTCGGCGGCCTGCTCGAGCAGGTCCACGTAGCCCTCCACCATGGTCTCCGCGCTGAACCGGCAGGCCCACGCGCGCACGCGTCCCCGGTCCTTGCGGCGGGCGTGACGGATCGAGACCGCGAGCTCCTGCGCCGTGTGGTGCACGGCCAGTGCGCCGGCCTGCGGGGCGACGATCTCCCCCATCGCGCCGCTGAGCAGCGCGGCCACCGGCACGCCGAGCGCCATGGCCTCCACCACGGCGAGCCCGAACGGCTCGGCCCACAGGGGCGTGGCCAGGAAGACCTCGCCCGTGGCGAGCATGTGCGGCAGCGCGTGGTGGTCGAGGTGGCCGTGGTAGACGGTGTCCGGGCCGAGCCGCGGCACGACCTCCCGGGCGTGGTACTCCTCGTCCGAGATCGGCCCGGCGAAGTGCAGCTCCATGCCCGCGATCCGGGCGGCGTCGATCGCCACGTGCAGGCCCTTCTCCGCCGTGATCCGGCCCGACCACACGGCGCGGCCACGCACGGGGACGGCGTCGGAGACCCAGTGGTGCAGCTCGATCCCGTTGGGCACCACGTCCACCCGGGGCAGCCGGTGCTGCCAGGCCAGCGCGTTCGACGCGGACACCGAGGCCCACCGGTGGTGGTGGGGGGCCGTCCAGTCCGGGGCGTCGACGACGGCCAGCACCTCCGCCAGCGTGGCCGGCGTGTGCAGGACGGTGACCATGGGGCGGGCGCGCAGCAGCTCGAGCGGCGCCGGGGAGAGGGAGTTGTTCAGGACGGCGTCGGAGTCGTCGTCGAGGATCAGCGCGCAGGCCCGGCGGGCGGCCTCCTCGCGCACGCGGGCGCCCGCGCGGCCCGGGCCGGCGCCCTCGGCGGGCAGCACGGCGACGACGTCGCCCGGCAGCCGGGTGCCCTCCCGCGCGTAGACGGTGACGTCGTGGCCCCGGCGCACGAGGTGCTCCACGGTCATGGCCGTGTGCATCTCCAGCCCGCCCTCGTAGGGCGAACGAATGGGGTGGAGCATGTGGGTGAGCACGCTGATGCGCATCGGCGTCCCCTTCCCGGCCCGGGCCGGGCCGAACGGCCCCGTGCGGGGCGGCAGAAGCGCGACTGACCTGCGGTGACACGACCGCATCACGTCCGCGCTGACGTACCCCGGCACTGTAGACACCCGGCGGGTCCCCCCGGAAGCGCCGGCCCCCCTCCCGGGGGTGAGGGCAGGGCAAACGCACACGCCCCCGTCACGAGAAAGTCCCGGCCCGCGACCTCGAGGATCGCGGACCGGGACGGCCCGTGGAGCTAAGGGGAATTGAACCCCTGACCTTTTCATTGCGAACGAAACGCTCTACCAACTGAGCTATAGCCCCAGGTCATGCCCTCCCGCGGGAGCGCACCCGAACATCATACGCCCGCCGCCCCCGATCCTCCAATCCGGCGACTCCACGCGGCGAGCACGCCGAGCACCACACCCGCCAGGTCCGCGACGTCGTCCACCGGGTCCCCCGTCCGCAGCGGCACCCACGCGTGCTGCACGAGCTCGCTCACCGGCGCGTGCACCGCGAACGGCAGCGCCCACCACGCGCTCCGCCCCCGCCACACGGCGAGGAACGCGGGCAGCGCGAACACGGCCACGTGGATCGCCTTGTCCAGTCCCGGCACGGTGAACCCGGCCTCCGGCACCTGCTCGCCCGGCAGGTACAGCACCACCAGCTGCACCGCGACGGCGACGGCCAGCGCCGCCGCCAGGGCGCGGCGCCGTCGTGGGGAAGCGGGGGCGGAGGGAGCGGCCGGGGAGCCGGAAGGAACGGTCATCCGCCCATTCTGTCCGGCTTCTGCGCCGGGCACTCATGGTCCCCGCCCTGCTGAAAAGGCTCTATGTTTTTGCCATTTCTGCGCCGATCATGTGATGATCGCGCCATCCGGGTGGGCTCGTTCCGCCAGGATGCCGGTGTTGACAGCGCCGCCCAGGGCCGAGGGACCGCGATGGCTTGAGCAGAGAGCTCGCCGTTCGTGGACTCGGGACCCGGCGGGATGCCCTCCACCTCCCCGGCCCCCTGGCCGCGACGTGATCGGTACGCCACCTTCCGCCCTGTGGAGCCGTGCCCTGACCGGACCGCGCCGGGGGATCGGGACGTCCACAGTCACTCGTGCGAAAGGAAGTCCGATGCCGCCCTCCCAGGACGCAGCATCCCTGACCCAGCTCGGCGTGATCGGGGTGATCCTGCTCGTCGCGCTGTTCTACGGCGGGACCATGATCATGTCCGTGGCCATCTCCAAGAAGAAGGAGAACGCCGACGCCTACATGACGGCCGGCAATCGGATCGGCTTCGGCGTGTCCGCCGCCTCCATGACGGCCACCTGGATCTGGGCCGCCTCCATGTACGCCTCCGTGACCGCCGGCTACACGTACGGCGTCTCCGGCCCCCTCCACTACGGCCTCTGGGGCGCCCTGATGATCCTGTTCATCTACCCGTTCGGCCGCCGCATCCGCGCGGTCGCGCCGCGCGCCCACACCCTCGCCGAGGTGATGTACGCCCGGCACGGCCGCTCGTCGCAGCTCATGCTGGCCGGTTCCAACGTGCTCGGCTCCGTCATCTCCCTGACCTCCAACTTCATCGCCGGCGGCGCCCTGATCTCCCTGCTGTCCCCGCTGTCCTTCGGCGCGGGCATCCTGATCGTGGCCGCGGGCGTGCTGCTGTACACCCTGTGGTCCGGCTTCCGCGCCTCCGTGCTCACCGACTTCGCGCAGGTGATGGCCATGCTCGGCGCGACCGTCGTCATCATCCCCGCCGTGTTCTTCGCCGCGGGCGGCCCGGGCATGTTCCAGGCCGGCGTCGAGGCCGGCCACGTCACGGCCCAGCAGCAGAGCTTCTTCTCCTCCGAGGCGTTCATGAACCAGGGGGCGCCGTACATCGCCGCCGTGCTGGCCTACGCGATCGGCAACCAGACCATCGCCCAGCGCCTCTTCGCCGTGCGTGAGGACCTCATCAAGCCCACCTTCATCACGGCCACCCTCGGCTACGGCGGCACCGTGATCGGCGTCGGCATGCTCGGCGTCATGGCGCTCTACCTGGGCGTCGAGCCGCTCGACGGCGACGTCAACAACCTCCTGCCGCAGATGGTCGCCGACCACCTGCCGCTGGCGCTCGTGGCCCTGGCGTTCCTGATGATCATCGGCTCGCTGTCCTCCACCGCCGACTCGGACCTGTCCGCCCTCTCGTCGATCGTGATGACGGACGTCTACGGCCAGTCGGTCGGCCGCCAGAACGCCGACCCGAAGACCATGCTGCTGATCGGCCGCATCACCATGATCGTGGCGACGGCGGCGGCCCTGTACTTCGCCACCGCCAAGTTCGACATCCTCGACCTGCTGGTCTTCGTGGGCGCCCTGTGGGGCTGCCTCGTGTTCCCCGTGATCGCGTCCTTCTACTGGGGCAGGATCACCAACGTCGCGTTCACGGTGTCCGTGCTCGCCGCGCTGGCCGTGTTCCTGCCCGTGCGCTTCGAGTGGATCCCGCTCGAGGGCGCCTGGGCGTTCGTGGTGGAGACCCTCGCGATCCTCGGCGTGGGCGTCGTGCTGGGCATCATGTGCTTCGGCTTCTTCGGCCTGCGTCCGGCGGTCGTGGTCGGCGCGATCGCCTCGGTCGTGATGCTGTTCCTCGGCTACGGCTTCCTGCGGGACTACGCCACCCTCACGGGCTCGCTCGTGGCCTACGCCGTGTCCTTCCTCGTGTGCTGGGGGCTGTCCGTCCGCTCCGGGCAGGACTTCGACTTCGACCGGATCGCGCGCGTGACCGGCGACTTCGACCCCGCGACCGAGGACCTGCCGCAGGTCGAGCGCGCCTCGGCCCCCGTGTCCTGATCCCCCGTCCACCGACTCGCAAGGAGCATCCGCATGACCGTCGGTCTGACCCTGTACGTCCTGATGTGGCCCGTCCTCGTGCTGGCCGTCCTCGTCTCGATCGCCCGCGGCTTCGTCGCCGACTGGGCCGCGGCCCGCCGCGAGGGCCGCTCGATCATCTGAGGCATCCGCCGGGGGCTGACCGTGGCCGTGGTGGTCCTCGCCCTCAACGCGGTCTTCGGCCTGACGCCCGCCGAGACCTCGGCCGCCATCCCGGGCATCGCCGGGCTCGGCCACATGCTCGTGACCGCCGGTCTCGCGCTGCTGTTCGTCGCCCTGTACGGCGGCGTGCGGGAGCGTCAGGCCCACCTCGAGACGGGCCGCGCCGGCGGCGCCGTCGTCGAGGGGGCCTGACCCGCTCGCTCCCCTGCCCGACCGCGCCCGCGTCAGCGAGCGCGGTCGAGCAGGATCACGTCCAGGCGGCGCGGCCCGTGCACGCCTTCGACGCGCTCGAGCTCGATGTCGCTCGTGGCCGAGGGACCGGAGATCATGGTGATCGGCGCCGTCGCCTCCACGCGGGCCAGCGCCTCCGGGAAGAGCTCCACCACAGAGTCCAGCGGCACGATGCACACGTGGTGGTCCGGGACCAGGGTGATCGCCCGGCGGCCCTCGTCCGGGCGGCCGCTGAGGAAGATCGTCCCGGTCTCCGCGCAGGAGACCGTCGAGGACGTCACCACCGCGTCCACCTCGTTCAGCGCGTCCACGCTGAGGGGCTCGCGCTCGCCGTCGTGGGCGCCGCGGACCGCGGCCCGCTCCCCCGTGTGACCCACCGCGGGCTCCGTGATGCGCTCCCGGCCGGCCCCGCGCGAGTCCGCGGGGAGCCAGTCCGGCTCCAGACCGGCCGGCACCACGTACCGGGCGTCCGGGCCGAGCAGCTCGGCGATGGCCGCAGCCACCGTCTCCTCGGTCTCGTCCCGCACGGAGGCCCGGTAGTCGATCAGCCGATCGCGCAGCATCTCCACCACCTCGGCCCGGTCCCGGGAGGAGGTCCGCCGGTAGGTGCGCTGCACCGGGTCCGCGACCGGCCCGTCCGCCGTCGCCTCGCGGATGCGCCGCAGGATCTCGGCCTTCGCCTCGCTCATCGTCCGCCCTCCTCGACCTGCTCGTCCTCCTGGCGGTCCAGCCCGGCGACGCCGTCCAGGGCGGTCCGGTGCTCGGTCTCACCCTTGTGGCGGGCCCACCAGTTGCGGAAGGACTCCCGCGGGGGCGCCGGCACGTCACGCTCGTCGGTCCACCCGCCGGCGATGCCCGGCAGCCAGCCGAGCACCCGGTCTGGCCCGGCCGCGACCCGGCCCAGCCCCAGGCCCCGCTCGGCCAGCGACATGCGCCGACCCGAGGACATCACCACGGAGGCGCCCTTCATCGCCACGTCCATCTGCGAGGGCGTGACGGACTCCACCGCCGCCTTGGCGCGGGCCAGGGGGCCGGCAGCGGCGTCCTTCTCCGTGCGCAGGGCCTTCCGGGCGGCGTGGGTGGCCTGCACGTCCTCGTCCCGGAGGTGGATGAGGATCGAGGGGATGTCGATGGCCACGGGGCACACGTCGTAGCACGCCCCGCACAGCGTGGAGGCGTAGGGCAGGGTGCCGTTCTCCCCCGCGTCCACACCGGTGAGCTGCGGGGAGAGGATCGCGCCGATCGGGCCCGGGTAGACCGAGCCGTAGGCGTGGCCGCCGGTCTGCTCGTACACGGGGCACACGTTCATGCACGCCGAGCAGCGGATGCAGTGCAGCGCGGAACGGCCCTTCGGGTCGGACAGCACCGCGGAGCGGCCGTTGTCCAGCAGGACCAGGTGGAACTCCTGGGGACCGTCGCCCTCGGTGACGCCCGTCCACATGGAGGTGTACGGGTTCATCCGCTCGCCCGTGGACGAGCGCGGCAGCAGCTGCAGGAACACCTCGAGGTCCTCGAAGGTGGGCACGAGCTTCTCGATGCCCATCACGGTGATCAGCGTCTCCGGCAGGGTCAGGCACATGCGGCCGTTGCCCTCCGACTCGACGACGGAGAGCGTGCCCGTCTCGGCGACGCCGAAGTTCGCCCCGGAGATCGCCACCTTCGTGCTCAGGAACTTCTCGCGCAGGTGTCGGCGTGCGGCCTCGGCCAGGTCGGCCGGCTCGGAGGTGAGGCTCTCGTCCGTCTCCGGCATCTCCCGGAGGAAGATGTCCCGGATCTCCCGGCGATTGCGATGGATCGCCGGGACGAGGATGTGGCTGGGCCGGTCGTGGCCGAGCTGGACGATGAGCTCGGCCAGGTCCGTCTCGACGGCGGCCACGCCGGCATGCTCGAGCGCGGCGTCCAGGCCGATCTCCTGGGTGGCCATGGACTTGACCTTGATCACCTCGTCCACGCCCTTGGCGGTGACGAGCTCCGTGATGATGCGGTTGGCCTCGGCCGCGTCCCGGGCCCAGTGCACGACGCCGCCGCGCGCGGTGACCTCGGACTCGAGCCGCTCCAGGAGCGCGGGCAGGTCCGCCATGACGGACTGCTTCAGCGCGGAGCCGGCGGCGCGCAGCTCCTGCCAGTCCGGCAGCTCCTCGACGACGCCGGCACGCTTGGCACGGATGGTGTGCGTGGCCCGGCGGATGTTGGCGCGCATCTGGCCGTTCCCCAGCTGCTCGCGGGCAGACTCGGGGAACGGGGTGTTCAGCAGGATCTCGCCCTCGCCGTGGACGGGGCGGACGGTGGGCATTCCCAGGCGCACGCGGGTGGGTGCGGTGCTCATCGGCGGGCCTCCTCAACACGGGCGGACGGTCCGCGGCGGGCGCCGGCGGACGCGGGGATGGACAGTTCGACGGGGCCGTCGACCTCGAGCGGGTTCTCCCGGGTGGCCGCGAGGATCTCGGCGAGGTGCACGGTGCGCAGCGGGCGGCCGTCCTGGCCGCGCGCCTCTCGACGGTGCATGGCCCCGTCCAGGTGGAGCAGGCAGGACGCGTCGCCGCCCGTGCAGAGGGAGGCGCCGGACGCGGTGACCTTCTCGATCTTCTCCTCCGCGATGGCGGCGGAGACGTCCGGGTTCTTCAGGGAGAAGGTGCCGCCGAAGCCGCAGCACTCCTCGGCGTCCGGCAGCGGGCGCAGGTCGATGTCCGCGACGGTGCGCAGCAGGTCCTCCTGGCGCGAGCCCAGGCGCAGCAGGCGCATGCCGTGGCAGGAGGGGTGGTAGGTCACGGTGTGCGGGAACCAGGAGCCGAGCTGGGCCCCGGCGTCCGTCACCCCGAGGACGTCCGTGAGCAGCTGCGACAGCTCGAGGGTGCGGGAGGCGACGACCTCGGCGTCGCGGGCCAGACCCTCGTCCCCGCCGGAGCGGGCGACGTCCGGCTGCTGGTGGCCGAGCGAGGCCACGCAGGAGGCGGAGGGGGCGACGGCGAGGTCGTAGTCGGCCTTCATGAAGGTGCGGACGTGGTTGCGCACGACGGGCAGGGCGTCCTCCATGTATCCGCTGTTGACGTGCATCTGCGAGCAGCAGACCTGGCCGGGCGGGAAGACGACCTCATGGCCGAGCCGCTCGAGGATGCGGACGGTGGCGAGGGCCACCTTGGGGTACATCGCGTCCACGATGCACGTGGCGAACAGGGCGATTCTCATGCCGGTCTCCGTTCCGGACGGGGCGCCTGGGGCGCCGTGCGGTGCCGCAGCACACGGGTGCCGTAGTGGTCAGACCATATCATGCCAGCCGCTTGCGAGGTGACCGCCCTCACAGTACGCTCCTTGGTCTGACCACAGTGGTCCGACCATCACCGGCCCGACCGGATCCCGCCCCGTCCCCTCGCCCACCGGGAGACCCCCGTGCACACCTTCACCCCCACCCCCGATGCCGCCGGCAGCGTCGCGCTCTCCGCCGCGCTCGGCGTCCTGCCCCTGCTGACGTTCTTCGCCACCCTCCTCGGTCTGCGCCTCAAGGCCTGGCAGTCGGGGCTCGCCGCGCTCGTGGTGGCCCTGCTCGTGGCCGTGCTGGGCTTCCACATGCCGGCCCACCTGGCGGCGCTGGCCGCCGCCCAGGGAGCGACCTTCGGCCTGTTCCCGATCGTCTGGATCGTCGTGATGGCGCTGTGGTTCTACCAGGTCACCGTGCTCTCCGGGCGATTCGACGACATGCGCGCGATCTTCGACTCGCTCGGCGGCGGAGACATCCGCATCCAGGCCGTGCTCATCGCGTTCTGCTTCGGCGGCCTGCTCGAGGCCCTCGCCGGCTTCGGCGCCCCCGTGGCCATCACGGCCACCATGGTGCTCGGCCTGGGTGTGCCCCCGCTGCGGGCGGCCACCGCCGTGCTGCTGGCGAACACCGCGCCCGTGGCCTTCGGCGCCGTGGGCACCCCCATCACCACCGCGGGCACGCTCACCGGCATCCCCGCCACGCACATCGGCGCGATCGTCGGCCACCAGGCCCCGTTCGTGGCCGTGTTCGTGCCGTTCCTGCTCGTGTTCATCATCGACGGGCTGCGCGGCGTGCGGCAGACGTGGCCGGCACTGATCGTGATCGGCGCGAGCTTCGCCGTCGCCATCTGGCTGGCCTCGACCTACTTCTCCTACGAGCTCACCGACGTCGTGGCCTCCCTGGTCTCCCTCGCCGCCGCCGTCCTGCTGCTGCGCTTCTGGCGGCCGCGGGGCGCCGAGGAGGCCCGCCAGCGCCTCGACGCCCCCGCCCGCGCGGCGGCGCAGGACCTCACCCCCGGCCGGATCTTCATGGCCGTGCTGCCCTACATCGTGGTCGTGGCCGTGTTCGCCCTGGCCAAGCTGGTCCCCTCGATCACCGCGGCCCTGAACTCCGCCACCGCGAAGATCCCGTGGCCCGGGCTCGACGGGCACCTCGTCGACGCCTCCGGCGCGCCCCTGGCGAGCACCGTGTACAAGTTCGAGTGGCTGGCCTCCCCCGGCACGCTGCTGCTGATCGCCGGCCTGATCATGGCCGTGGTCTACTCCCGGTTCGACCACGACGGCCGGTTCCCGCTCTCGGTGGGGAACGCGATCGCCGAGATCGGCCGCTGCTTCGCCCGCATGCGCTGGTCCGCCCTGACGATCGTGATCGTGCTCTCCCTGGCCTACGTCATGAACTTCTCGGGCCAGACGGTCGCCATGGGCACGTGGGTGGCCGGCCTGGGCGCGGCCTTCGTGTTCCTGTCCCCGGTGCTCGGCTGGCTCGGCACCGCCGTGACCGGTTCGGACACCTCCGCGAACGCGCTGTTCTCCACCCTGCAGCAGACCGCCGCCACGAACATCGGCGCCGATCCGGCCCTGCTGGTGGCCGCCAACACCTCCGGCGGCGTCGTGGGCAAGATGATCTCCCCGCAGTCCCTGGCGATCGCCGCGACGGCGGTCGGCATGGAGGGCCGGGAGTCCGAGATCCTGCGCCGCGTGGTGGTGTGGTCGCTCGTGCTCCTGCTGGCGGTGTGCACGCTCGTGTACCTGCAGTCCAACGTGCTGGCGTGGATGCTGCCGGCGGCGGGCTGACCGCCTGCACCACCCGAGCGGGGCGGCGTCCGTCGGTAGGATGGACGGTCGCCGCCCCGCCCCCTCGGGTCGCCGCCCCGCCCCCTCGGAAGGTCCGTCCATGACCGCTGCCCCCGCCTACACCATCGTGCTCGACTGGCTCGAGGCCGAGCTGCGCTCCGGCGCCGTGGTCGTGGGGGACAAGCTGCCCGGCGAACGCACCCTGGCCGAACGCTTCGGGATCTCCCGGGCGTCCGTGCGGGAGGCCACCCGGATGCTCGAGGCCATGGGCCTGATCCGCGCCAGCGCCGGCTCCGGGCCGAACTCGGGGGCCGTCGTCGTCTCCGAGCCGTCCGCGGCGCTGGGCTGGGCGCTGCGCCTGCACATCGCCACCCGGTCCCTGCCGATGGCCGACGTCGTCGCCGCGCGCGTGCTCCTCGAGACCGATGCGGCGCAGGCGGCCGCCGCCACCTCCGGCGACCCCGAGAGCGTCGCCGTCCTGGCCGAGGTGGAAACCCTGCTGGACCGGATGGACGACCCCGCGCTGCCGGAAGAGGACTTCCACCTGCTCGACACCGAGTTCCATGTGCGGCTGGCCACCCTGGGCGGGAACGTCGTGACGGCGATGATGCTGGACTCCCTGCGCCAGGCGACCATCGGCTACGTGACCGAGACCGTGGCCGGGCTGTCCGACTGGCCCGCCGTGCGCGCCGGCCTGCAGGCCGACCATCGGCGGATCCTCGCCGCCTCCGCCGCCGGGGACGGCCGGGCGGCCGCGCAGGAGCTGCGGGAGCACGTCCTCGGCTTCGCCGCCCTCGCCCAGGCCGGCAGGGTGCCCGCCGGCGGCTGAGCCGGCGAAGGATCCGGCGCGCGCGGGGTCCCGCCGGACGGACGGCTCCGGCGGTTCAGGCGGTGAGGCCGTGCACCAGGGCGCCCACGCCCACGGCGGTCAGCGAGCCCAGCGCGCAGCAGAACTCCACGAGCATGCCCATGCCCATGGCCGTGAGCGCGCCGATCGAGCTGCTCAGGGCGGCCCGGGCGTCCCGGGTGCGGGCCCACTGGGAGGCGAACAGGCCGACGGCGAAGCCGAGGAACAGACCCACCACCGGGATCACGAAGAACCCGACGGCGGCGCCGGCCACCCCCCACAGGATCGGGCCGCGGGTGACGCGTTCACGTCGCAGCCGTCGGCCGGTCAGCACCGCGGACGCGCTCAGCCCCGCCACGGCGAGACCGGCCGCGATGACGCCGAACGTCCAGGACGCGGGGGAGCCCAGCAGCGCGGCCCAGCCGAGAGCCGTCACGAGGTTGAGCAGCGAGCCGGGCAGGACGGGGTACACGGTGCCCACCAGCCCCACCAGGAGCAGGAGCACGGCCACGAGGGAGATCAGCGCGGGAGTCACCGCACCAGTATGACGGGACGGGCACCGCGGTGACGTATGCATGGGCGATCGCGCAGCGGCCCCCGCGCCCTCGCTGGAACGTGCCGGATGGGCTAGATTCGCCGCATGTTGGTCGCCGTGCCCACCGAAGTGAAGAACAACGAGTTCCGTGTGGCCCTGACGCAGGGCGGGGTCCAGGAGCTGGTGCGAGCGGGCCACCAGGTCCTCGTGCAGTCGGGGGCCGGCGCCGGCTCCGGCGCCTCGGACCAGGACTACCGCGACGCCGGCGCCGAGCTGGTCGACGACGTCGACGAGCTCTGGGAGCGCGCCGAGCTGGTCCTCAAGGTCAAGGAGCCGCAGCCGGAGGAGTACGGTCGCCTGCGCCGCGGCCAGGTCCTCTTCACCTATCTGCACCTGGCCGCCTCCCCCGCGTGCACGCGGGCGATCCTGGACGCCGGCACGACGGCGATCGCCTACGAGACGGTCACCCGCGGCCGCTCCCTGCCGCTGCTGGCCCCCATGAGCCAGGTGGCCGGCCGCCTGGCCCCCGCCGCGGGCGCCTACCACCTCCTCCAGCCGCAGGGCGGCTCGGGCGTGCTGATGGGCGGCGTGCCCGGCACCCGCCGCGCCCGGGTGGCCGTGATCGGCGGAGGGGTGGCCGGCGAGGCGGCGGCCGTGATCGCCGCGGGCATGGGCGCGGACGTGACCGTCCTGGACATCTCCCTCGAGCGGCTCGCGCAGCTGGACGCCGTCCACCAGGGCCGGATCCGCACGCTGGCCTCGTCCCACCTGAACATCGGTGAGACCGTGGCGGACGCGGACCTCGTGATCGGCTCCGTGCTGATCCCCGGCGCCGCGGCCCCGAAGCTGGTGACCGCCGAGATGGTGGAGTCCATGCGGCCCGGCTCGGTGCTGGTGGACATCGCGATCGACCAGGGCGGCTGCTTCGAGAACTCGCGGGCCACCACCCACCAGGACCCGACGTACCTCGTGGGGGACAAGATCTACTACTGCGTCTCCAACATGCCCGGCGCCGTGCCCCAGACCTCCACCTCGGCCCTGACCAACGCGACGCTGCCCTGCATCAAGCGCATCGCCGACCTCGGATGGCGTGCGGCGCTGGCCGCGGACGAGGGCTTCGCCGGCGGCCTCAACGCCCACGACGGCGCGCTCACCCTGCCCTCCGTCGCCACGGCCGTGGCCGACGAGCTCGGCCTGGACCCCCAGAAGGACGTCCGCGTCACCTCCGAGGTGCTCGCGGAGGCCTGAGCCCCGCGCCCGTCGCGCGCGGGGCCGGCCGGCCGCTCAGAGCCCCGCGAGGAACGCCCGGTGGAACGACCAGTCGCCGGTCACCTCAGGGTGGAAGGCCGTGGCGAGCAGGTGGCCCTGCCGCACGGCCACGGGCAGCCGCGCGTCGCCGTCGAGCCCCGGTTCCGCCGCGGGCACGGACAGACGCGACGTCGGCACGCTCGCCAGGACCTCGACGCCCTCCCCCGCCTGGAGGACGGCGGGGGCGCGGATGAACACGGCGTGCACCGGCTCCGCCGCGACCGCGGGGACGTCCAGGTCCTCCTCGAACGAGTCGACCTGCGCGCCGAAGGCGTTGCGCCGCACGGCCACGTCCAGCACGCCGAGCCCGCCCTGATCCGGCGCCGGGTTGCGGATCTCCCGGGCCAGCATGATCAGCCCCGCGCACGTGCCGTAGGCGGGCAGGCCGTCGCGGAGGGCGGCGATGAGCGGGTCCTTCAGCCCCATGATCCGGGCGAGGCGGTCCATCACGGAGGACTCGCCGCCGGGCAGCACGATGCCGTCCAGACCCTCGAGGTCCGCGGGGCGGCGCACCGGGCGCGTGCGCGCGCCGAGGGCCTCGAGCACGTGCACGTGCTCCCGCACGTCGCCCTGGAGGGCGAACACGCCGACGGTCTTCTGTGGACTCACCAGCCGCGCTCGGCCAGGCGGTGCGGGGCGGGCAGGTCGCCCACGTTGATGCCCACCATGGCCTCGCCCAGGCCGCGGGAGGCCTCGGCGACCGCCATCGGGTCGTCGAACTGGGCGGTGGCCTTGACGATGGCGCGGGCGCGCTCGGCCGGGTTGCCGGACTTGAAGATGCCGGAGCCCACGAACACGCCGTCGGCGCCCATCTGCATCATCAGGGCCGCGTCGGCCGGGGTGGCCACACCGCCGGCGGTGAACATCACGACGGGCAGGGTGCCGGTCTCGGCGACCTCGCGCACCAGCTCGTACGGCGCCCGCAGCTCCTTCGCGGCCACGTACAGCTCATCCTGGGCCAGGCCCTGGAGCTGGGCGATCTCCTTGCGGATGGTGCGGATGTGCTTCACGGCCTCGGAGACGTCGCCGGTGCCGGCCTCGCCCTTGGACCGGATCATGGCCGCACCCTCGGTGATGCGGCGCAGGGCCTCGCCGAGGTTGGTGGCGCCGCACACGAAGGGCACGTCGAAGTCCCACTTGTCGATGTGGTTCACGTAATCCGCCGGGGAGAGCACCTCGGACTCGTCGATGAAGTCCACCTTGAGCGCCTGCAGCACCTGGGCCTCCACGAAGTGGCCGATGCGCGCCTTGGCCATCACGGGGATGGACACCGCCTCGACGATGCCGTCGATCAGGTCGGGGTCGGACATGCGGGCCACGCCGCCCTGGGCGCGGATGTCGGCCGGGACCCGCTCGAGCGCCATGACGGCCACGGCGCCGGCATCCTCGGCGATGCGCGCCTGCTCCGCGTTGACGACGTCCATGATCACGCCGCCCTTCATCATGTCCGCCAGGCCGCGCTTGACGCGGGTCGTGCCGGTGCCGCGGGCGCCGTCGTCGGCGGCGGAGGCGGTGGAGGCGGAGAAGCTGCGGGCGCGCTCGTCGCTCATGGTGGTCCTTCCGAAGGGGTGGCGGCCCCGGCCGCGGGGCGGCTGGCCGGGGCGAAGACGCGGTCAACTCTAGTCCCCCGGCGGCGAAGCCCGGCCCGCGTCACGGACGACGACGTCACCCGGCCCCGTGCCGGCGCAGCGTGCGGCGTCGGCGCCACACGACGAACGCAGCCACGGCCGCGAGAATCAGCACGAGGGCGAGGACACCCCGGCCCTCTCCGAGCGCCGCGCCGATGACGGCCCACACCACGGCCATCCCGACGGTCCCGTACACCACGCCCCACAGGAACGTGCCGAGCGCGGCCGCCGGCAGGAACCGGCGCCAGGGCATGCGGGCGACGCCGGCGGAGCCGATCACCGCCGTCTGGATGCCCACCGTGAGGTAGCAGAACGGGATGGCCCACACCCCGTGGCGCTGGATGAAGCGCTGGGCCCGGACATAGACGGGCCCCTCCATCACGCGGGCGAACCAGCGGGTCCGCTCGACGCCGGAGGCCAGCCCCCGCCCGAGCGAGAACACGATCAGGGTGCGCAGGATCGCCAGCATCCAGAAGAACCCGATGGACCACAGCAGCGGCAGCCCGTCGATCCACGCCATCATGGGCGGAGCCACCCGTCGGTGCGGGGACTCATGCGCGCGCCCCGGCCGTGCTCACGCGTTCCAGAGCCCGTACGAGTCCGCGAGGTCCGCGATCTTCTGGGCGCGCAGCACGCGGGGCAGGTACGAACCGTCGCCGACGGCGGCGCCCTGCGCGTGCTTCTCGAGCAGGTCGCGGGCCCACGCAAGCTCGTCCTCGGACGGGGACATCGCCCGGTTGACCCAGTCCACCTGATCCCGGTTCAGGACGAGGCGGCCGGTCATGCCCATCGAGGCGGTGACGACGCTGGACTCGATGACCGCGTCCTCACCGTCCGTGTTGCCGGGCGGTCCGTCGATCGCCCCGGGCAGACCGCCCACGCGGGAGGCGATCACCATGCGGGAGCGGGCGTAGGCCATGGCCAGCGGGTCCTCGCCGACGCCGACGTCCTTGCGGAAGTCGTTCACGCCGAAGGCGAGACGGAACGTGCCCGGCGCCTTGGCCACGGCCGTGGCGTTCTCGATGCCCAGGGCGGACTCCAGCAGGGCGATCACCGGGGTGCCGGCGCGCAGCCGCATGGCGGTGAACGTGACCTGCTCCGGCTCCTCGGTCTCGGCCAGCACGACGCCGCGCACGCCGTCGAGACCCGTGAGCGCCTCGAGGTCCCGCTGCCAGTGGTCCGTGGAGGTCGCGGAGATGCGCACCCACGCAGTCATGCCGCCGGAGAGGGCGTCCACGACGTGCTGGCGGGCCGCGTCCTTCTGCTCCTCCGGCACGGCGGCCTCGAGGTCGAAGATGACGGAGTCGGCCTCGGAGGCCAGGGCGGGGGCGAACGCGTCGGGGGTGGCCGCGTTGACCAGCAGCCAGGAGCGGCTGAGCTTGGCGGGCAGGGCGGCGGCGCGACGGTTCCTCACGGGCATGGCCTCCAGCCTAGCTGTAAGAGGTCATGACGT
>NZ_JXSP01000029.1:0-69367 GCF_000946635.1 Micrococcus sp. MS-ASIII-49 | reverse complement strand
CTCATGACCCACAACACCTAGCCCGCCGCGGCCGTCCGCCCGCGGGCCCCTTCCCACCCGTGGGAGGCCTCACATCCGCTCGCGGCGGGCGAGGCGGACGGCCGTAGCATGGAGAGGCCGTCGGCCCGTCCGACACCGCCGAGCCCCGACCGCCAGGAGTACCCGATGCGCCCGCCCTCCCCTTCCCGCGCCCTGCGGCTCACGGGTGCCGTGGCCGCCGTGTGCCTGCTGGCCGGCTGCGCGGTCGACCCCGGCCTGGCCGAGGACTCGGCGTCCGACGACGGCGTGCCCCTGCCCGCGACGGAGGGGTATCAGCCGCTGACGGTCTACCTCGCCGTCGCGGAGGCGGAGGCGGTCCCGGGGACGAGCGGCCGGCCCTTCGGCTGCGGCGACCTGCTGGTGCCCGTGCAGACCGTGCCGACGGACACCGAGGACGAGGCGGACGCCGCCCTGGACTTCCTGTTCGCGGACGAGCGCGGCTGGCACGGCGACCCGTCGCTGTGGAACGCCGTGTTCGACGCGCGCGAGACCCTCACCCCGACCGGGCACCGCCGCGCGGGCGACGTGGAGATCTTCACCTTCACCGGCACCGTGACGCCGGAGGACGACTGCACGGCCGAGCGGATCCGCGCCCAGCTGCAGGCGACCGCCGCCGCCTTCACGTCAGCGGGACAGGTCCGGCTCGAGGTGGACGGCCGGGACCTCGACGACGTGCTGGGGCTCGAGCCGCTCCGCCTCGGCGAGCCCGTGGACGTCCCGCAGGGGGACCCCGCGCCGAGTGGGGAGCCGAGCGACGGATCCGGTGAGCAGACGTGGGCGCCGGAGGGCGAGTCGTCGGAGGACACGTGGGCACCGGCCGAGCCCTCGACCTGGGCTCCGGCCGAGCCCTCGGACGACACCTGGGCGCCGGCCGAGGAGTCGTCGTGGGGTCCCGCCGAGCCGACCCAGGGCACGTGGTCCCCCGGCCAGGAGCCGAGCGCCCCCTGACCGCGCGACCCGCCGTCGTCGCCCGTCATCGGACCTTCGGGCACGGCCGCGCCGTGCTATAGGGTGCCGAGCGTGCGGAACCTCCGAGATCACCTGTCCCAGCGCGCCGTCGGCGTGAAGCAGTCCGCGGTCCGCGACGTCTTCGACATCGCGATGGACCCGAACCTCATCTCGCTCGCGGGCGGGAACCCGTGGCTCGCCGACCTCCCCCTCGACGAGCTGGGCCGGATCGCCTCCGACCTGATGACCCGGTTCGGCACGGAGTCCCTGCAGTACGGCCCCGGCCAGGGCACCGAGGAGATGCGCGCCGCCGCGACCGCCGTGATGGCCGCCGACGGCATCCCGGACGCGGATCCCGACCTCGTGGTCATCACCCCCGGCTCGCAGGCCGCGATCGACACCGCCTGCCGGGCGTTCGCGGACCCGGGCGACGTCGTCGTGGTGGAGGACCCCACGTTCGTGGGCGCGTTGACCACCTTCACCACCTGGCAGCTCGAGGCCGTGGCCACGGGCACCGACGACCACGGCCTGGTGCCCGCGGCCCTCGACGAGACCCTGACCCGCCTGGCCGCCGAGGGCCGCCGCGTGGCCTTCCTCTACACGATCCCCTCGTTCGCGAACCCCTCGGGCGCCCTGCTGCCCCCGGGCCGCCGCGCCGAGGTGGGCGCGATCTGCGAGAAGCACGGCGTGCTCATCGTGGAGGACAACCCGTACGGGCAGATCGCGTTCGACGGCGAGCCCGTCGCCCCGATCGCCGCAGACCACCGGGACAACGTGGTCCACCTCGGCACGATGTCCAAGATCTTCTCCCCGGGCGTGCGCATCGGCTGGGCGCTCGTGCCGGCCGCGCTCAAGCGCGAGTTCTACCTGTGCGCGGAGTCCGCCTACATCCACGCGTCCACGTACTCGCAGATGCTCTCCACCGCCTTCGTCACGCAGCTGGACTGGCAGGGCCACGTCCGCCACGTGACCGGGCTGTACCGCGAGCGGGCCGCGGCGCTCGTGGACGCGGTGCGTGAGCACTGGGACCCGGGGGTCGAGTTCATCACCCCGCAGGGCGGCTTCTTCCTGTGGGCCACCCTGCCGACCGGGGTGGACACCCTCGAGGTGATGCACCGCGGCATCGAGGCGGGCGCGGTGTTCGTGCCGGGGGCGGCCTTCACCCCCGTCGAGGGCACGCACTCCACCCTGCGCCTGGCGTACTCGTTCGTGGACGCCGAGAGGCTCGTGGAGGGCGTGCGGCGCCTGGCCCCGGCGGTGAACGAGTCGATCGCCCGGGCCCGCTGAGCCGCGGCGGGCGCCCACGACGACGTCGGCCCGGCGCGTCTGCCGGGCGTACGACCCCTTCCCCGGGCCCGCGAGATCGTATACGATCTCGACCATGACGCAGAGCACACCGGAGCCGACGCCCACCGTCACCGAGCACGACTTCACCGTCCGGGAGAACCGGCCGGGCAAGGTGCTCGCCGTCCACCTGAACTACCCCTCCCGCATCGCCCAGCGGGGCCGGTCCCCGCAGGCCCCCGGCTACTTCCTCAAGGCCGGCACCTCCATCGCCCGCAGCGGCGACACGATCGAGCGCCCCGCCGGCACCGAGCTGCTCGCCTACGAGGGCGAGATCGCGCTGATCATCGGTCGCACCGCCCGGCGGGTCAGCCCGGAGGAGGGCTGGTCGCACGTCTCCGGCATCACCGCCGCCAACGACTGGGGCCTCTACGACCTCCGCCACGCGGACAAGGGCTCCAACGTCAAGAACAAGTCCGGCGACGGCTACACCCCGCTCGGCCCCGCGGTGATCTCCGCCGCGGGCCTGGACCCGGCCGCCCTGCGCGTGCGCACCTGGGTCAACGGCGAGATCGTCCAGGACGACACCACCGAGGACCTCGTCTTCCCGTTCGGCCGGCTCGTGGCCGACCTCTCGCAGCTCATGACGCTCGAGGAGGGCGACGTCATCCTCACCGGCACCCCCGCCGGATCCTCCGTGGCCCAGCCGGGCGACGTCGTCGAGGTGGAGGTGGACGCCCCCAGCGCCCCCGGCGCACCGACCACCGGCCGCCTGGTGACGACGGTCGTCGACTCGGAGCACGCCATGGCCCCGTTCGGCGCCCAGCCGACGGTGGACGACGTGCAGCGCGAGGAGGCCTGGGGTTCCCGCGAGGCCGCCGGCCTGGCCCCGCAGGCCGCGGCGGCGTCGTCGTCCGCGGTGGACGAGAACGGCCACTGGGTCGCGAGCGCCCCGCAGCCGGACCGCTCCCTGCTGACCCCCGAGCTGCGCGCCAAGATCGACGCCATCGCGGTGGCCACCCTCACCGCCCAGCTGCAGAAGCGCGGCGTCCAGAACGCGACCATCGACGGCCCGCGCCCGATCCACCGGGGTCGGCGCGTCCTCGGCTACGCCAAGACCCTGCGCTACATCCCCAAGCGCGAGGACCTGGCCAAGGAGTTCGGCGGCGGCTTCAACGCCCAGAAGCGGGCGATCGACTCGGTGCAGCCGGACGACGTGGTGGTCATGGAGGCCCGTGGCGAGCACGGCACCGGCACCCTCGGGGACGTCCTGGCCCTGCGCGCCCAGGTGAACGGCGCGAACGCCGTGATCACGGACGGCGGCATCCGCGACTCCGCCGCCGTCGCCGAGGTCGGCCTCCAGGTGTACGCCGGCGCCACGCACCCGGCGGTGCTGGGCCGCCGTCACATCCCGTGGGAGGTCGGCGGCACCATCGCCTGCGGCGGCACCACCGTGCAGCCCGGCGACATCATCGTCGGCGACGACGACGGTGTGGTGGTCATCCCGCCGTCCCTGCTCCAGGAGGTTGTGGACGACGCCTACGAGCAGGAGCTCCAGGACGCCTGGGCGTACGAGCAGGTCAAGGCCGGCTACCCGGTGGACGGGATGTTCCCCCCGAACGCCGAGTGGAAGGCCAAGTTCGCCGAGTACCGCAAGACCCTGCCGGACGCCCCGGCCCCGGAGGGCGACGCCTGAGCATGCGCCGCACGGACATCGGAACGGTCGGCCTCGCAGGCGCCCCCGTCTCCAAGGCGGACCGCGCCTACCAGGCGATCCTCGAGGGGATCCGGGACCAGCGCCACGAGCCGGGCGACCGGCTGGTGCTGTCCCAGATCGCCGCGGAGCTGGGCATGTCCGTGGTGCCCGTGCGGGAGGCGATCCGCCGCCTGCAGTCCGAGAAGCTGGTGGCCTACGAGCGCAACGTGGGCGCGACCGTGGTCGGCATCGATCCGGTCGAGTACCGCCACACCATGGAGACGCTGGCGCTGGTGGAGGGGTTCTCCACCGCCCAGTGCGCCCCGCACGTGACCGCCGAGGACCTCGCGGCGGCCCGCGAGGTGAACGCGACCATGCGCGCGATGACGGAGTCGGAGACGGCCTGGGACCCGGTGGCGTTCACCGAGCTCAACCGCCGCTTCCACTCGATCCTGTTCGAGCATCACCAGAACGAGCACGTGCACGACCTGGTGCACCGCGGCTGGAACCGCCTGGCCGCGCTGCGCTCCTCCACGTTCGCGTACGTGCCCGGCCGGGCGGTGGCCTCCGTGGACGAGCACGAACACCTGCTGCGCCTGATCGAGGACGGGGCGCGCTTCGAGGAGATCGAGGCCGCCGCCCGCGCCCACCGCCTGAACACCCTGCACGCCTACCTGGAGCACAGCGCCGAGCCGTCCGCGTGACCGCCGGCCGGACCGGCGCCGTCGGCTCCAGACCCCGACCATCCGCCCCCGAAGCACTCAGCGAAAGAGACACCATGACGGAGAAGACCAGCATCGAGGCCCGCAAGCCCGAGGGCCTGCCCGACGTCCTGCGCCACTACATCGACGGCGAGTTCGTCGACTCGATCGACGGCGACACCTTCGAGGTGCTCGACCCGGTGACCAACGAGCCGTACCTGACGGCCGCCTCCGGCAAGGCCGCGGACATCGACCGCGCCGTCGCCGCCGCGAAGCGGGCCTTCGAGTCCGGCGAATGGTCCCAGGCCCTGCCGCGCCAGCGCTCCCGCGTGCTGCACGCGATCGCCGACATCATGGAGACCCGCGGCAACCAGCTGGCCGAGATGGAGTGCTTCGACACCGGCCTGCCGATCAAGCAGGCGAGGGGCCAGGCCGCCCGCGCCGCCGAGAACTTCCGCTTCTTCGCGGACCTGATCGTGGCCCAGCACGACGACACCTTCAAGGTGCCGGGCCGCCAGATCAACTACGTGAACCGCAAGCCGATCGGCGTCGCCGGCCTGATCACCCCGTGGAACACCCCGTTCATGCTGGAGTCCTGGAAGCTGGCCCCGGCCATCGCCACCGGCAACTCGGTGGTGCTCAAGCCCGCCGAGTTCACCCCGCTCTCGGCCTCCCTGTGGGGCGGGATCTTCGAGGAGGCCGGCCTGCCGAAGGGCGTGTTCAACATGGTGCACGGCTTCGGCGAGGAGGGCTACGCGGGCGACCCGCTCGTGAAGCACCCGGACGTGCCGCTGATCTCCTTCACCGGCGAGTCCCGCACCGGCCAGATCATCTTCGCCAACGCCGCCCCGCACCTGAAGGGCCTGTCCATGGAGCTCGGCGGCAAGTCCCCGGCCGTGGTGTTCGAGGACGCGGACCTGGACGCGGCGATCGACGCGACCATCTTCGGCGTGTTCTCCCTGAACGGCGAGCGCTGCACCGCCGGCTCCCGCATCCTGGTCCAGCGTTCCGTCTACGACGAGTTCGTGGAGCGCTACGCCGCCCAGGCCTCCCGCGTGAAGGTCGGCCTGCCGGACGACGAGACCACCGAGGTCGGCGCCATCGTGCACCCGGAGCACTTCGAGAAGGTCATGTCCTACGTGGAGATCGGCAAGACCGAGGCCCGCCTGGTGGCCGGCGGCGGCCGCCCGGAGGGCTTCCCCGAGGGCAACTTCGTGCAGCCCACCGTGTTCGCGGACGTGGCCCCGGACGCCCGGATCTTCCAGGAGGAGATCTTCGGCCCGGTGGTGGCCATCACCCCGTTCGACACGGAGGAGGAGGCCCTGCAGCTGGCCAACAACACCAAGTACGGCCTGGCCGCCTACATCTGGACCAACGACCTCAAGCGCGCCCACAACGTCGCGCAGAACGTGGAGGCCGGCATGGTGTGGCTGAACTCCAACAACGTGCGGGACCTGCGCACCCCGTTCGGCGGGGTGAAGGCCTCCGGCCTGGGCCACGAGGGCGGCTACCGCTCGATCGACTTCTACACCGACCAGCAGGCCGTGCACATCAACCTCGGCGAGGTCCACAACCCGGTGTTCGGCAAGCAGGAGCAGGCCGCGGCGAAGATCGACGGCTGAGCCCGCGCCGACCGGTGACCACGACGGCGCCCGCACCGTCCCCGCGACGGTGCGGGCGCCGTCGTCGTGGTGGGGCCGGGCCGGGCTCCTCCCCCGGCCCACCCGACGCGGGTTGAGTTGTCGCGGGTGCGGGCGCCCCGGACCCGCGACAACTCAACCCGCGTTCCTCGAGAGCCTTTCCGTCGGTCGCCCGGATCGTATACGATCGAGCCACTGACCGTGTCCCAGGCCACAGCGCACCGCCCCCTCACCAAGGAGCACCGATGACCAACCTCGAGAGCCGCCAGAAGACCTCCTCCGGCTTCTTCGTCACCAAGGAAGCCCCCATCGACCCGGAGAACCCCCTCCCCACCCCGACGTCCGAGGCGCCGGACATCCTGCGCTGCGCCTCGATGGAGCTCGTGGTCACGGACCTCGCCCAGTCCCGCGAGTTCTACGTGGACGTGCTCGGCCTCGTGGTCACCGAGGAGGACGAGGAGACCGTCTACCTGCGCTCCATGGAGGAGTTCATCCACCACAACCTGGTGCTGCGCCAGGGCGAGACCGCCGCCGTGGCCGCGTTCTCCTACCGGGTGCGCACCCCCGAGGACCTGGACAAGGCGGTCGCCTTCTACGAGGAGCTGGGCTGCCGCGTCGAGCGTCGGAGGGACGGCTTCGTCAAGGGCGTCGGCGACTCCGTGCGCGTCGAGGACCCGCTGGGCTTCCCCTACGAGTTCTTCCACGACGTCGAGCACGTGGAGCGCCTGGCCTGGCGCTACGACCTCTACACCCCGGGCGCCCTCGTCCGCCTGGACCACTTCAACCAGGTGACCCCGGATGTGCCGCGCGCCGCCCGCTACATGCAGGACCTGGGCTTCCGCATCACCGAGGACATCCAGGACGAGAACGGCACCGTCTACGCCGCGTGGATGCGCCGCAAGCCCACCGTGCACGACACCGCCATGACCGGCGGCGACGGCCCCCGGATGCACCACGTGTGCTTCGCCACGCATGAGAAGCACAACATCCTGGCGATCTGCGACAAGCTCGGCGCGCTGCGCATGTCCGACCACATCGAGCGCGGCCCGGGTCGCCACGGCGTCTCCAACGCGTTCTACCTCTACCTGCGCGACCCCGACGGCCACCGCGTGGAGGTCTACACCCAGGACTACTACACCGGTGACCCGGACAACCCCGTGGTCACCTGGGACGTGCACGACAACCAGCGTCGCGACTGGTGGGGCACCCCGGTCGTGCCGTCCTGGTACACCGACGCCTCCCGCGTGCTGGACCTCGACGGCAACCTGCAGCCGCTGGTCTCCCGCACCGACGACTCGGAGATGGCCGTGACCATCGGCGCCGACGGCTTCTCCTACACCCGCGAGGAGCAGGGCGAGGAGTCCCTGCCGGAGTGGAAGCAGGGCGAGTACAAGCTCGGCAACCAGCTCTGACCGGCACTGCCGGGCGCCGCTCCGGGACACCACGACGACGGCGGGCGCCCAACGCAGGCGCCCGCCGTCGGCGGCCGCCCTCCCTGCCTCCCTCCGCGTCTCGCCGCCCCACGCCGTTCGAGGCGGAAAATCCACCTCATTCGAGCCGGGAGGGCCGGTTTGAGCTCGATTTCCCGCCTCGAAGCGTGGGGAGCAGGGGTGTCCCGCCTCGCAGACGGGCGTCGGGGGTCGCCGGGCCCCGAGGGGCCGGCCTGGCTCACGGTGCACCGCCGCAAGCCCGGGCTGGGCATCGGGACGCGCGCCCCGGACTGATCCGGGGCGGTGACAGGATGGCGACGGGGCCGGGGGCCGAGCCGCGTAATCGTATACGATCAAGGCCAGGCCCCTGCCCGTCGTCGTGAAGGAGACCGCTGTGCTGGACCACGAGACCCACGTCAAGATCGCCGACGAGCTGCACCGTGCGGGCATCGACCGCGTGCCCGTGCCGCGGCTGACCGCGCGCTACCCGGAGATGGAGATCGAGGACTCGTACGCCGTCCAGCGCATCTGGGCCGAGCGCCAGGTCGAGGCGGGCCGCCGCAAGGTGGGCCACAAGATCGGCCTGACCTCCAAGGCCATGCAGGACGCGACCGGGATCGACGAGCCGGACTACGGCGTGATCTTCGACGACCAGGTGTTCGAGTCCGGCCACGTGTACGAGTGGAAGAAGTACACCCATCCGCGCGTCGAGATGGAGCTGGCGTTCGTGCTGCGGGACGAGCTGCGCGGGCCCGGCCTGAACCTGATGGACGTGCTGCGCGCCACCGAGTACGTGGTGCCCGCGCTGGAGGTGCTGGACTCGCGCATCGAGATGGCCGGCCGCACCATCACGGACACCATCTCGGACAACGCCGCCCTGGGCTCCCTGGTGATCGGCGGCCGCCCCGTGGGCGTGCACGACGTCGACCTGCGGTGGGTCTCCGGCATCCTCTCCCGCAACGAGGAGATCATCGAGACCGGCGTGGCCGCGGGCGTGCTGAACCACCCGGCCAACGGCGTGCACTGGCTGGCCAACCGCATCGCCGAGCACGGAGACGCGCTCGAAGCCGGTGAGATCGTGCTCGCCGGCTCCTTCACCCGCCCGATGTGGGTGTACGAGGGCGACACCGTCTACGCCGACTACGGCCCGCTCGGCACCATCACCTGCCGCTTCGCCTGACCCGCCCGTCGTCGTCGCCCCGCCCGCCCGCGCCCGCCCGCCCGCAACGCGGGTTGACCTATCACCAGTACGACGCCGCTCCACCCGCGACAACTCAACCCGCGTCGGGTGGAGGATGCGGAGAACCCCGGAGGAACGTCCCATGCCCGTCCGCCACAACCCGCAGCCGCTGTTCCGCGACCTCTTCACGCCCGAGGCCGTCGCCGCCCGTGGGGGCCGCCCCGCCGCCGGCATGTTCCTCTCCTCCGGGGACCCGACGACGGCGGAGATCTGCGCCGGCGCGGGCCTCGACTACCTGCTCATCGACGCCGAGCACGCCCCGCTGACGCTGCAGGACGTCCTCGCCCAGCTGCGCGTGATCGCCGGCTACCGCGTGCCCACCCTGGTGCGCGTGCCGGCGCTGGACACCGTGGCCATCAAGCAGTTCCTGGACCTGGGCGCCCAGACCCTGTTGGTGCCCATGGTCGACGACGCCGCGATGGCCCGCAGCGCCGTGGCCGCCGCCCGCTACCCGGACGGCTCCGCCGAGGGCGGGGTGCGCGGCGTGGGCTCCGCCCTGGCACGCTCGGGCCGCTGGAACCGGATCCCCGGCTACCTGCCCGGCGCGGCGGACCACGTCTCCGTGATCGTGCAGATCGAGACGGCCGCGGGCGTGCGCAACGCCGACGAGATCGCGGCGGTGGACGGGATCGACGGCGTCTTCATCGGTCCCTCGGACCTCTCCGCGTCCCTGGGACTGCTCGGCCAGCAGTCGCACCCGGAGGTGGTGGCCGCGGTCGAGGAGGTCATCGCGAAGGTCAAGGCCGCCGGGAAGTTCGTGGGCGTCAATGCGTTCGTGCCCGCGCAGGCCGACGCCTACGCCGCCGCCGGTGCGGACTACGTCAACGTGGGCGCCGACGTCGCCCTGCTGGCCCGGGCCGCCGAGGCCCTCGCCGACCGCTGGTGCCCGGCCCCGCGCGACGCCGCGGGCTCGGACGGGCAGGGTGCGCCCCGCGCGTCGTACTGATCGGCTCATCCCCTCACTTCGGGGCGCGAAATCCACCTCAAGAACGCCCGGTCCTGGCCCATGACGTGGATTTCCCGCCTCGAATGGCTCGGGGCCGGCGCCCCGGGGGACGTCGCCGCCTCCTGCACAACCGCACCGGACCCCCTCGTGCATCCCCAGACCCCCGCTCGTTCGTCGCGGGACGTGGAGCGACGGGACACGCTCACCGCATGCCCCGTCGTCCCGCCCCGCTGCCGCCGTCGATCGACCCCACCGCCTTCACGGTCGATGACGCGCGCCGGGCGGGTGTGACGTGGTCCCGACTGCAGTCCTCAGACCTGCGGCGGCTGCGCCACGGCATCTACGGGCCGGCCGGCCCTGCGGCGGTCTCCGTCCGTGAGTGGACGATGGATGAGATCCGCGCGTACCAGCGGCGCCATCCCGACGTCGTCGTCAGCCATGAGACCGCCGCCCGCCTGCACGGCCTGACCGTGCCCGCACGGCTGCTGACCCCCGGTGCGGTGCACGTCAGCGTCGGCACCTCGGGCGGCCGGCCGGCCCAGGCGGGTCTGGCGCCCCACCGCATCGAGGTGCCGGAGGGACAGCGGATGACGCGGGGCGGCGTGCTTGTGACGACGCCGGCCCGCACCCTGTGGGACCTGTGCGCGGCACGGGCGGCGCTCACGGAGCGGGACGTCGTCGTCGCCGGTGACGCCCTGCTCTGCCCGCCGTGGCTGCCCGGCGGCGGACGCGGGGATCCCGCCTACACCCCGGAGGAGCTCGTCCGATCGCTGGCCGAACGGGGACGTTTCCGGGGGCGCGGACTGGCCCGGGCAGCGCTGGCGAGGATGCGCGTGGGGGCGGATTCGCCGCGCGAGACGCGTCTGCGGCTGGCGCTCGTCGATGCCGGGCTGCCGGAGCCCGAGGTGCAGTGCCGGCTGGACCCGTCAGACCGCCGCGCTCCGACGGTCGACCTCGGGTATCGGCCGTGGCGCCTCGCGTTGCAATACGAAGGCGAGCACCACCGCACCGCCGAGCAGCAGGCCCGCGACGTGCTGCGCGACCGCTGGTGCGCCGACCACGACTGGCTCTCGATCAAGGTCATGTGGGCCGACGCTCGGAACGACTACGCGGACGTCGTCGCGCGGGTGCGGCGCCGGGCGGCCGCGTTCGGTGGGTGACCCGGTGAGATCCACGGTCACCGCAGTCCGCCACGGCCCCCCGTTTCGAGGCGGGAAATCCAGCTCATAGCACTCTGGTCCACGCCCATGGGGTCGATTTCCCGCCTCGAAAGGACGGGCCCGGTGGGAGTCGGCCCGTGAACACCCGTGCTCCCCCACGTAGCGTGGCCCCATGACCACGTCCGTTCCCGCCCTGAGCTCGCATTTCGCCGACACCTTCCCCGAGCTCGCCCTGCCCTGGCAGGCCCAGGCCACGGACGGCCCGCAGCTCGTCCTGCTCAACGCCGGCCTCGCGGCGGAGCTCGGCCTCGACGCCGAGTGGCTCGCCACCGACGACGGCGTCTCCTTCCTCACCGGCGAGCAGCCCGGCCCGGGCGCGCGGCCGGTCGCGCAGGCGTACGCGGGCCACCAGTTCGGCCACTACTCTCCCCGCCTGGGTGACGGGCGCGCCCTCCTCCTCGGCGAGCTCACGGCTCCGGACGGTCGGCTCCACGACCTGCATCTCAAGGGCTCCGGTCGCACGCCCTTCGCGCGCGGCAACGCCGACGGGCAGGCCGTGCTCGGCCCCATGCTCCGCGAGTACGTGGTCTCCGAGGCGATGCACGCCCTCGGCGTGCCGACCACGCGGGCGCTGGCCGTCGTCGGCACGGGCCACCCGGTCCGCCGCGAGACCGTGCTGCCGGGTGCGGTGCTGGCCCGGACGGCCGCGTCGCACCTGCGCGTCGGCACGGCCCAGTACGCCGCGGCCCTCCCCGAGCAGGCGCACCCCACGGAGGTGCTGCGCCGGATCGTCGATGAGGCCATCGCCCGCCACCACCCGCACGCCACCGACGCCGAGCACCCCGCGCTCGCGCTCTACGAGGCGGTGATCGCCGCGCAGGCCGCGCTCGTCTCCCGCTGGATGCTCGTCGGCTTCGTGCACGGTGTGATGAACACGGACAACATGACCCTGTCCGGCGAGACCATCGACTACGGCCCCTGCGCGTTCATCGACGCCTTCGACCCGGCCGCGAGCTTCTCCTCGATCGACACCCAGGGCCGGTACGCGTACGGGAATCAGGGGCCCATCGCGGCGTGGAACCTCGCCCGGCTCGGCGAGGCCCTCGTGCCCGTGCTCGACGACGACCCCGACCGCGCCGTCGCACTCGCCCAGGAGGCGCTGGGCAGGTTCCACGGCGCCCATCTCGCGGCGTGGCGGGGCGGACTGCAGGACAAGCTCGGTCTCCCGGCGTCCGTGGCGGAGGACGACGTCGCCGCGCTCACCGACCGCCTGTTCCCGTGGCTGGCCGCGGCGCGGGCCGACTGGACCTTGTTCTGGGTGCGGCTGGCCGAGCACACGGCGGCGCCCGTGGACGACGACGCGGCCCGCACCGAGGCGGCACGACTCGTCCCCGGCGCCCCGGACCCCGCGGGGCTCGCCGCCTGGCTCGCGGACTGGCGGGCGATGGGTCCCGATCCGGCCCGGATGCGCGCGGTGAACCCCGTCTACATCCCACGGAACCACCTGCTCGACGAGGCCCTGACGGCCGCGGAGGACGGGGACCTCACCGCCGTCCACCGGCTGCTCGAGGCCGTCACGGATCCCTTCACCCCGCGCCCCGGGTTCGAGCGGTACGCGGAGCCGTGGCCGGAGGACGGGGCCCCGTTCGTCACCTACTGCGGCACCTGACCACTTTCGTCGACGAAACGGGCGCCCTCACCCCCGCGCCAGCGACTTCACCGGCACGGCCGGGTCCGCGAGCGCGGCGGCGTCCACCACGATCCCCCGGTCGATGATGCGCCGGGCGGCCTTGACGGTCATGGGGTCGTCGATCGACGCGGCCCCGCGCAGGGTCCCGTCCGCGGCCAGGGCGAAGCTCGCCACCACCGTCCCGCGCACCTCGCGGTCCACGATCCGCCCACCGGCCGGCACCGTCATGTCCCCCACGGCCTCCACGTGGGCGTCGTACCGGTCGGACCAGAACCACGGGGCGCCCGGGGCGTCCGCCTCCTCCCCCAGGATCGCCGCCGCGGCGGCCGCGCCGGAACGCAGGGCCGGCTCCCAGTGCCGGGACGGGGCCCACGCGGACTCCCGGGCGCGCGCGGCGTCACCCACGGCCAGGATCCCGGGCACGGTCGTGCGGCCCATCGCGTCCGTGAGCACGCCGTCGGCCACCTCCAGACCGGCGTCCTCGGCGAGCGCGGTGTCCGGCACGGTGCCCCCGGCCAGCACCACGACGTCGGCGTCCACGGTCCGCCCGTCGTGGAGGTGGAGCCGGTGGGCGGCCGGCAGCGCGGCGCCGCCGTCGGCGTCCCGGTGCTCGATCCAGGCCGCCCGGCCGACCTCGACAGCGACCCCGTGCTCGGCGTGCATCCGGTGCAGGCGGGCGGCCAGCGCCGGCCCGACCGCCGCGCGAGCCGGGGCGTCCGTCCCGGTCACGAGCGTCACCGCGGCGAGCGAGCGGCGCGCCGCGGCCGCGACCTCCGCCCCCGTGAAGCCGCCGCCCACGACCGCCACCTCGGCCCCGAACGTCAGGCGGTCGCGCAGGGCCTCGGCGTCGGCGCGGGTGCGCAGGGTGATCAGGTCCGGGTGGTCGGCGCCGGCGACGTCGAGGGCCCGGGGTCGCCCGCCCGTGGCGAGCACGACCGCGTCCGCGTCCAGGACCCGCCCGGAGGCCGTCTCCACCCGGTGGGGCGCGGGGCCGCCGTCGGGGTGGACGCCGCCCGGCACCACCCGGACCGCCTCGTCCTCCACCAGCTCCACCCCGTGCTCGGCGAACCATGCCGGCGGGGCGAGCAGCAGGCGGCGCGCGTCCGCGTCGCCGGTCAGGAACTCCTTGCTCAGGGGTGGCCGGTCATAGGGCACGCCCTGCGGGTCCACGAGTGCGATCTCGCCCGCGAAACCGCGACGCCGCAGCTCGCGGACCACGGCGAAGCCCGCGACGCCGCCGCCCACCACCGCGACCGAGCCGGGCACGCCTGCCGGGGCCTCGACGTCGTGGCTCATGCGCCGGGGACGAGGTAGAGCTGGCCCTCGCGCTCCTCGACGCGGTGCACGCCGACGCCCTTGGTGGCGGGCAGGCAGAGCGCCTCGCCGGTGCGCAGGCAGAACTGCGCGGCGTGCAGCGGGCACTCCACCCGGTCGTCCTCGAGCCAGCCCTCGGCCAGCGAGGCGTCCTCGTGGGTGCACGTGTCGTCGATCGCGTGGAACTCGCCTGCGTCCGTGTGGAACACCGCGACGTCGTCCCTCGTCCCCGCCGTCGCCGCCGGGACGACGATCGCCTCGCCCTCCGGGACGTCCGCCGCCGCGCCGATGTGGATCGGCTCCGCCATGGTCTGCCTCCTCTGGTTCCCGGGCCGGGCGGCCCGTGGTGGTCTCCCGTCACCGTATCCCCCGGCGCGGACCCGACACCCCTCCGCTGTGCTCCGCCCCGGTGCCACACCGCGCCCACCTGTGAATGGATGAACCGGACATCACGGGGGCGTGAAATCACCCGACAAGCCTTCGAAAGATGTTCCCGGGAATGGTCGATCACGCTACGATCACGACGGCCTCTGGCCCTCATCCCGCCCTCACCACGCCACCGACCCGGGAAAGCGACACGGCCCGCGCCTGTCGTTCCTCGGGCACTCCACCTTCCGAAGGCATCCGCATGAAGATTCTCCCGCCGCGTTCCGCCGCGTCCCCCCGCCCGCTCGCGCCCGCCGTCGCGGTCGCCGCGCTCTCCGTCCTCGTCGGCGGCCTGCTCCCGCAGCCGCCGTCCGCGACCACGGAGGGCGCCCCCGACGCGCGCCCGCTCGACGACGCCGCCCGTGCCACGACCGCAGGGACGGCCACGACCCCCGCGTCGGCCGCTCCCGTCGAGGGCGCCGGCGTCGCGACCGTCCCGCAGGAGGGCGAGAACCTCGTCCCGGCCGAGGAGGCCCCGGCCGGCGTCGTGCTCGGCGAGCCCGTGGTGGACCGCCCGTTCACGGTGGCCGCCGCCGTGTGGGACGCCGCGGCGGACGACGCCGTCGAGCGCGTGGAGATCCGCGTGCGTCAGGACGGGGCCTGGGGCCCGTGGCAGGTCCTGGATCGGCCCGTCCTGCCCGAGGGCGCCGCCCCCGCGCGCACCGGCACGGACCCGTTCGTCGCGTTCGGCGCGGACGGCGCCCAGCTGCGCGTGACCACCGCCGACGGCGCAGCCCCGGCCGGCCTCGAGCTGTCCCTCATCGACCCGGGCACGGCCGCCACGGACGAGACCGTCGCGAGCGCGCACCCGGCGGTGGCCGCCGAGCAGGCCGCCGAGACCGCCGGTCTGCCCCGGGGCGTGAAGTCGAGCGCCGTCGTCGGGGGCGCGGAGCCCGCCGAGGCCCGCACCGTGGCCACGGCCTCGGACGCCCGCGCGAAGATCCTCCCGGACGTCATCACCCGCGCCCAGTGGGGCGCGGACGAGTCCTGGGCGGAGGACTCCCCGCAGTTCGACCAGGTGCGCGCGCTGACCATCCACCACACGGCCGGCACCAACGACTACTCGCGCGCCCAGGCCGTGGAGCAGATGCGCGGCATCTACGCGTACTACACGAAGACCCTCGGCTGGGGCGACTTCCCGTACCACCTGATCACGGACCGCTTCGGCAACATCTACGAGGGCCGCCGCGGCGCCCTGGACTCGAACCCGCTGGGCACGCACGCGGGCGGGTTCAACCGGGGCACGATGGGCATCTCCACGATGGGCAACTACGACGTGGTCGCCCCGTCCGAGGAGGTCGTGGACGCGATGGCCCGCGCCACCGCCTACTACCTGTACCGCGACGGCATCGACGCGCGCGGCCGGGTCACCCTGACCTCGGGCGGCAGCACGAAGTACGCCGCGGGCACGCCCGTCACCGTGGACACGATCTTCCCGCACCGGGCCACGTCCGCGACCGCGTGCCCGGGGCAGCACCTGATGGCTCGCTTCGACGACCTGCGGGACCGCGCCGAGGCCATCGCGACGGCGGCCGGCCAGCCGCCGACACCGGCCACCCCGGCTCCGACGCCGGCTCCGACGACCGAGCCGTCGACCGCCGGCACGTACACGGTGCAGCCGAACGACGGCTGGTGGATCATCGCCCGCCGCACCGGAATGCCCGCGGCCACCCTCCAGGAGCTCAACGGCATGACCGAGTCGACCGTGCTCCACCCGGGCATGGTGCTGCGCACCGTCGCCGACCCGACCGCCCCGGAGCCCACCCCGATCACCACCGGCACCTACACGGTGCAGCCGGACGACGGCTGGTGGGTCATCGCCCGACGGACCGGCGTGTGCGCCGCGGAGCTCCAGCGGCTCAACGGCATGACGGCGTCGACCGTCCTGCACCCGGGGATGGTGCTCATCACGGCCGCCACGGCGCCGGCCTCCACGCCCGCGCCCGCTCCGGCCCCCGCCCCGGGCACGTACACGGTCCGTGAGGGCGACGGCTGGTGGATCATCGCCCACCGCACCGGCGTGACGATGGAGACCCTCCAGCGCCTCAACGGCATGACCGCGACCACCGTGCTGCACCCGGGGATGGTGCTGCGGACCGGCCAGACCGCCTCCGCCCCGGCGCCCTCGCCCGCCACCTACGTGGTCCAGGCGAACGACGGCTGGTGGCTCATCGCCCAGCGCACGGGCGTCTCCATGGAGCGCCTGCAGCGCCTCAACGGCATGACGGTCTCGACCCTGCTCCACCCGGGCATGGTGCTGCGCACCGCCTGAGCACCCCGCCGGGACGACGTCGGCCCGCACCTGCGCGCGAAGGTGCGGGCCGCCGTCGTCGGTTGAGTTATCACCGGTCGCAGGCCGCCGCACCCGGGATAAGTCAACCGGCGTTCCTCCCCACGAGAAGTCGACGACGGCGCAGGCCTCCGGGAGCCCGTGGGGCCGGTGACTGCGGCGCGGCGGCTCAGTCCTCGAGCTTCTCGAACCGCACGCCGGGGTGCGCCGCCTCCAGCTCCTCCCACGTGATGCCGTGCAGCTCGCGGACCCGCACGACCCCGGAGGCGTCCAGCAGGAAGACGCCCCGATCCGCGTAGATGCGGGAGACGCAGCCGACGCCGGTGAGGGGGAACGTGCACTCGGCCAGCAGCTTCGGATCGCCCTTCTTGGTGAAGAGATCCATCATCACGTAGGTGTCCTTGGCGCCGATCGCCAGGTCCATCGCACCCCCGACGGCGGGGATCGCCCCGGGCTTGCCCGTGGACCAGTTGGCGAGGTCGCCGGTCGCGGAGACCTGGTAGGCGCCGAGGACGCACACGTCCAGGTGGCCGCCGCGCATCATGGCGAACGAGTCGGCGTGGTGGAAGTACGCGGCCCCGGGCAGCTCGGTGACGGGGATCTTGCCGGCGTTGATGAGGTCTTCATCGATCTGCTCGCCCTCGGCCTGCGGGCCGAAGCCCAGCATGCCGTTCTCGGTGTGCAGGGTGACGTTCTTCTCCGCCTCCAGGTAGTTGGACACCGTGGTGGGCTGGCCGATGCCCAGGTTCACGAAGGAGCCGGGGGCGATGTCCGCCGCGATCGTACGGGCCAGTTCGTCCTGGGTCAGCGGGGTGTCGGTCTGGGTGATGCTCATCGCTCTCCTCACTTCCCCTCGGCGGCCGGCTCGGCCGCGGTCGTCGTGGCCGCGCACGGCTTCGGCCGGCCCTCCGCCAGGGCAGCCCGCTCGGCGCGCTCCTTCTCCCCGGACTCGGTGTCGATCCGCACCACGGTGTCCGTGTAGATGCCGGGGGTCACCACGTGCTCCGGGTCGATCGGCTCCTCGCGGACCTCGTCCACCTGGACGATCGTGGTGGCGGCGGCCGCGGCCATGACGGGTCCGAAGTTGCGGGCGGTCTTGCGGTACACGAGGTTGCCGTGGCGGTCCGCCGCGTACGCCTTGATGAGCGCGACATCGCCGCGGATCGGGGCCTCCAGCACGTAGTGCGTGCCGTCGATCTCGCGGACCTCCTTGCCCTCGGCCAGCTGCGTGCCGTAGCCGGTGGGCGTGAAGAAGCCGCCGATGCCGGCGCCGCCGGCGCGCAGGCGCTCGGCCAGGTTGCCCTGCGGGACGAGCTCCAGCTCGATCTCCCCGGCACGGTAGGCCTCGTCGAAATGCCACGAGTCGGACTGGCGCGGGAACGAGCAGATGATCTTGGCGACCCGCCGCTCCTTGATCAGCAGCGCCAGGCCCGCGTCCGCCTGGCCCGCGTTGTTGTTGACCACCGTGAGGCCGGTGGCCCCGGACTCGAGCAGCGCGTCGATCAGCTCCATCGGCTGGCCGGCGTTGCCGAACCCGCCGATCAGCACCGTGGCGCCGTCGGTGATGCGGGAGACGGCCTGCGCGGCCGTGTCCACGAACTCCAGCATGGGGACTCCTTGGATGAGGGGGTCGGGTGGGTGCTCGGCCGGACGCGTCAGCGCGCGGCCACGTTCTCGAGGACGACGGCGATGCCCTGGCCCACGCCGATGCACAGCGCGGCCACGCCCCACCGCTCACCGGAGGCCTCGAGGCGGCGGGCCAGCGTGCCGAGCACGCGGGTGCCGGAGGCCCCGAGGGGGTGGCCGATCGCGATCGCGCCGCCCCAGGCGTTCACGATCTCCGGGTCCACGCCCCAGGCGTCCGTGCAGGCCAGGGACTGGGCGGCGAAGGCCTCGTTGAGCTCGACGGCGGCCACGTCCTTCCAGCCGATCCCGGCGCGGGACAGGGCCCGTTTCACCGCCTCCACCGGCGCGTAGCCGAAGAAGTCGGGCTCGTTGGCGGCGGTGGCGCGGCCGGCGATGCGGGCCAGGGGCTCCAGGCCGAGCACATCGGCGCCCGTCGACGAGCCCAGGAGGGCGGCCGAGGCGCCGTCGTTCATGGGCGAGGCGTTGCCCGCCGTGACGGTGCCGTTCTCCCGGCGGAACACGGTGCGCAGGCCGGCGAGGGTCTCGGGGGTGGAGTCCGGGCGGACGGTCTCGTCCCGCTCCAGGTCCGTGCCGGGCACGGCGGCCACGAGGGAGTCATACCGCCCCTCGTCCCACGCCCGCGCGGTAAGGCGGTGCGAGCGCGCGGCGAACTCGTCCTGGCGCTCGCGGGAGATGCCGAAGCGCTCGCGCAGCAGCTCCGTGGCCTCGCCGAGCGAGACGGTCCACTCCGGCGGCATCGCGTCATTGATCAGGCGCCAGCCGAGCGTGGTGTTCGCCGCCGCCAGGTCGTGCATGGGGAACGGGCGGGTGGTCTTGGGCAGCACCCACGGGGCACGGGACATCGACTCCACGCCGCCCACGAGGACCACGTCCGCCTCGCCGGTGTTGATCTGGCGGGAGGCGATGATCGCCGCGTCCAGGGAGGAGCCGCAGAGGCGGTTCACGGTGGTGCCGGGGATGGACAGCGGCAGGCCGGCCAGGAGGGTGGCCATGCGGGCCACGTTGCGGTTCTCCTCGCCCGCGCCGTTGGCGTTGCCGAAGACGACCTCGTCGATCCGCTGCGGGGCGGCGGCGTCCGTGCCGGCCTCGATCGGGCGGCCGGCGGCGGCGTCGGCCACGGCCTGGGCGGACGCGGCGCGCAGGCCCTCCAGGCCCGGGGCGCGGTCCACGAGGGTGCGGACCACGTGGGCGGCCATGTCGTCGGGGCGCACCCCCGACAGCGCGCCGCCGACCTTGCCGAAGGGGGTGCGGACGGCGTCGAACACGTAGGCATCGGTGAGGCTCATGGCCTCACCGTAGGACCGCCTCGGCGGGCGGGGAAGGGTGTGTGCGTGACGCGCACGGGCGTGCGCTGTGCGCATAGCGGACTACGCTGGCGGACATGACCGACGACGTCGACGCCCCCGGCGCACGTCCCGCGTCGGGCGGGGACGTGGTGCGCGCCCTGGCGTCCGGTCTGGCGGTGCTGCGCGCGTTCACCCCGGACACCCCCACGCTCTCGGTGAGCGAGGCCGCGACCGCCGCGGGGGTCACCCGGGCCACGGCGCGGCGCATGCTGCTGACGCTCACGGAGCTCGGCTACGCCGTGCAGGACGGGCGGCGGTTCGCGCTGACCCCGCGCGTGCTGGAGCTCGGCCACGGCTACTGGTCCGGCCGGTCCGTCTCCGAGATCCTCCGGCCGATCCTCACCCAGGCCTCGCAGCGCCTGCACCAGTCCTGCTCCGCGGGCGTGCTCCACGGGGCGCACCTGATGTACATCGCGCGTGTGCACACCGAGCGGATCCTGCGGGTGAACCTCGACGTCGGCACGCGCCTGCCCGCGTTCACCACGTCCATGGGCCGCGTGCTGCTGGCCGACCTGCCCGAGGACGAGGCCTGTGCCCTGCTCGCAGGCGCCCCGCGCACCCCCGCCACGGAGCACACCCTCACGGACGTGGACGCGCTGATGGCCGAGCTGGCGCGCGTGCGGGAGCAGGGCCACGCCGTGGTGACCGCGGAGCTGGACGCCCATCTGAGCAGCGTCGCCGTGCCCGTGCGCGACGCCGAGGGGCGAGTGGCCGTGGCGATCAACACGGCGCTGTCCCTCGGGCCGGACCATCGCGACCCGGGCGCGCGCCGGGCGGCCCTGCGGACCGGGGCCCGCGTGCCGGCGCCGCGCACGCCGGAGGTGGCGGCCGCCGTCGTGCAGGCCCTGCCGGTGCTGCGCGCCGCCGCGGACGACGCCGAGGCCGCCCTGGCCGCGCTCCAGCGCTGAGCGCCCACCCCCTTCAGCACTCCCCGCACCCGCATCCGCACCAGCACCAGCACCAGCACCCGCCCCCGCGAATCGACTGCGGTTCTGACCCTTCTGAGGCCCGGAACGGCCGCCAGAAGGGTCGGAAGTGCAGTGGATTCGGAACGGGAAGGGCAGGGTGGGGGGTCAGGCCGGGAAGCGGCGGAGGTACTCCTCGAGGGAGTCGTCCGGGCGGTCCATCCACGGCACCGGGTGCGCCGCGGCCAGCGTGCCGGTCACGGTCGAGCGGTGCCGCCGGTCGCGGAACGTCCGGACGTCCTCGATCCGGGCGTCGCGCATCTCGAGGAAGGTGCGGGCCACCGCCTCGACGTCCACCTCCGGGCAGTCCGTGTGGGAGGACAGGTCCTGGATGTACGCGCCCTGGTAGGCCAGCGCGGCCGGCGGCCCGTCGATCCGCGTCATCCGCTCGAACCAGGCGTCCATGTCGGCCCGACGCTCCTCATCGCCGGGCACCGGGACGCGGCCGAGCAGCACGTCGCGGGCGAAGAAGGCCTGCGCGTCCAGGAGCGTCAGGGTGAACAGCTGCTGGGTGGCACCCAGGTAGAGCACGCGCGGGTCGGCGTGCCAGACCACGCCCTTCCACAGCCCGAACGGGGCCAGCAGGTTCGGGCCGGCCAGCGCCAGCTCGCCCGGCAGGAAGGGGTAGTGGTGGCGGTAGCCGGTGCACAGCAGCACGGCGTCGTACTCGGCGGTGGAGCCGTCCGCGAAGGTGACCTCCGCACCGTCGAACCCCTGCACCTCGGGGGCCTCGTCCATGCCGGCCGGCCACGCGATGTCCTGCGGGCGGGCACGGTAGGCGGTGGTCACGTGGGCGGCGCCGGCGCGGTGCAGCTGCAGGGCCAGGTCCTGCCCGGAGTAGGAGGAGCCCACCACGAGCACGCGACGGCCCGTGTACGGCTCCGGGCTTCGGTAGTCGTGGGCGTGCTGGGCCTGCCCGGGGAAGGTCTCCACGCCGGGCCAGGACGGCAGGTGCGGGGTGTGGAAGTGCCCGGTGGCCACCACGACGCGGTCGAACCGCTCGGTGACGGCCTCGCGCGTGACCAGGTCCTCCGAGGTCACCCCGAACCCGCCGTCGTCGAGCGGCTGCACCCAGCGGACGGCCGTGGCGAACCGGATCTGCGGGCGGATGCGCCCGGCCACCTTGGCCACCCGGCCCACGATGTAGTCCCGCATGGCCTCCCGCGGGAGGTACGAGGACACGGCGCGGCCGAAATGCGCATCGAACGGGTAGTCCGGGTACTCCATGCACTCCTTGGGCCCGTTGATCCACAGGTCCCGGTACATGGCGGAGTGCACGGGCTCGCCGTGGCGGTCCGCGCCGGTGCGCCAGTCCAGGTTCCACTGGCCGCCCCAGTCGTCCTGGCGCTCGAACGCCACGACCTCCGGGACCGCCGCCCCCGCGTCCTCGGCCAGGGCGAGGCTCCTCAGCAGGGCCATGCCGGACGGGCCGGCTCCGATCAGGGCGACGCGCTCACGCATGGGTGTCCTTCCGAGAGTGGGGGTGGGGCGGCTCGGCCCGACCGTAGCACCGGCCCCCGCGAATCGACTGCGGTTCTGACCCTTCTCCGGGGTGGAACGGCCGCCAGAAGGGTCACAAGTGCAGCGGGCCACCCGCACCATGATCGACCCGCCGAACGGGGCGCGGCGGACAAGGGTCACGGCCGCCACGGCCATGAGTCCGAGGCCGTAGAGGAGGCCGGCCGGGTCCCACATGCCCAGCACGACGCCGGACCCGGCGTCGGCAAGGTCGGCATCGTGCCGGGCGAAGACCTCCTGGGCCAGCTGGAACGCGATGCTCCGGGGAGTACTCCCAGCTTCCTCTACGGCATGCGATACTCCCATCATTCATTACTCAATTCACGCGCCGTGCATGGCAGCCGTTGGCCACAACGGCATGTGACATCACTGCGCCCTCCCGAAGGAGCATCGTGGCCCGCAAGAGCAATCCTGTGTATTACGACGCCAACGGCAATGTCGTGCAGCCCCCCGCGAAGAAGAAAGGGGGGTGTCTCAAGTACGCCCTGATCGGCCTGCTCGCCCTGATCGTGATCGCCGTCCTCGCCTCCATGATGGGCGGCGGTTCGAACAGCACCTCGGAGGGGGGCGGAGAGGCCGCCTCCCAGGGCGAGACCAGCTCCAGCGACGAGGCAGCCAAGGTCGGCCTCGGCCAGGAGTTCACCGTGGGCGACTGGGCCACGACCGTTGAGTCGGTCGATACGCCCGTCGCGAGCGTCGGCCCGTCCGGCTTCTCCACGGAGGCCCAGGGCGAGTTCGTGCCCGTGCAGATCAGCGCGAAGAACAACGCCAAGGAGGAGCGGACGTTCTTCGCCGACAGCGTGAAGCTCGTCAGCGCAGACGGGGCCGAGTACAGCTACAGCACGGACGCATCGATCTACGGCACCGAGAACGGCATGAACATCGAGCCGACCAACCCGGGCAACGTGGCCAGCGGCTACCTGTGGTTCGACGTTCCGGCAGGGACCGAGATCACCCAGGTCAAGGTCTCCGGGGGCGGCCTCTCCCTCGATCAGCCGGTGGTCGTCGAGCTCGACTGATCAGCGCGCAGACGAGGCCCCATGTCCTTCCCGGGCATGGGGCCTCGTGCGCGCTGTGAACGTTGCGCTCAGAGCGGCCTGCCCTCGGCGAGGTCGGCGTCCTCCTGGGCGAGCTTGAACGCGATGTTCGCCGCCGGCACGGAGGCGTAGACCGCGGTCTGCAGGAGGATCTCCTGGATCTCCTCCCGGGTCAGGCCGTTGCGCAGGGCGGCGCGCGGGTGCATGGCGCACTCGTCCCAGTAGCCGCCGGCCACCATGGCGGAGATGGTCACGGCTGAGCGCATCCGCCGGTCCAGACCGGGCCGCGTCCAGATCGTCCCCCATGCGTAGCGGGTGATCAGGTTCTGGAAGTCCTCGGTGGTGGCGTCCTTCCTCGCCTCGGCGCGGTCCACGTGGGCGTCGCCCAGGACCTCGCGGCGCACGGCCCTGCCCGCGTCGAGCACCTCCTGGGAGGTGCGGTCCATGTCGTGCCCGATGGGCTGCTCGGCGCTCATGCGCAGTCTCTCCTCGTGGTGGGGGCGTCGTCGTGCGGGGCAGGGCGGGAGGGGGCGGGCGGCTCAGCGCGCCGGGAAGGCGGCCAGGGCCGCGGCGGTGCGCTCGGGCTGCTCGAGGGGGGCCTGATGGGCGGTCTCGTCGAACACGTGGGTCACGGTGCCCGGCACCGCGGCGGCGATCTCCTCGCCCGCCGAGGGCGGGGTGACCTGGTCCGCCACGCCGTGGATCGTGAGGACGGGGACGGCGATCTCCCCGAGGCGCCCGCGCACGTCGAAGTCGGCCAGCGCCTCGCACAGGCGCGCGTAGGAATGGCGGTCCGCCTCCTGCAGGGTGTGCAGCAGGCCCGTCGTCCGCTCCGGGTGGGCCGCGATGAACCCGTCGGCGAACCAGCGCTGCGCCGAGCCCTCGACGAGGGTCGGGGTGCCGGCACGCTCCACGAGCTCGGCGCGCTCGCGCCAGGACCCCGCCTCGCCGATCTTCGCGGCGGAGCAGATCACGGCCACACCGGAGACGGTGTCCGCGTGGTCCAGGGCCAGCTGCAGCGCCACGCACCCGTTGAGGGAGACGCCCGCGAAGTGCACGGGCAGGTCCGCGGGAACGGTGCCGTCCTCCTGCAGCGCCTGCACGGCGGCGACGACGGCGTCCGCCAGCTCCGCCATCGAGAACGGCTCGGCGTGGGGCTCGGAGGCGCCGTGGCCGGGCAGGTCGTAGCCGACCACCACGGTGTCCTCAGGGAGCTGCTGCGCGGCGAGGCTCCACAGGGCCTGGACGCCGGTGCCGAGGCCGGCGCCGACCACGAGCACGCGGGCGGGGTCCTGGGCGGGCTTCAGGAGGGTGGTGGTGACACGGGGGGTGCTCATGGGCGGTCCTTCCTCTGCGGCGGCGCCGCACCCCGAGGGGCGCGGCCGGTTCTGACGGAGATGGTCTCAGGTGCGGGGCGGCGTCGTCGTGCCCCGGCGGGCGGCGAGGAGGCGGTCCACGAGGGCCTCGGCCTCCCCCGTGTAGGCGGCGGGGTCGAGGAGGTCGTCGAGGCGGGCGTCCGGAACGGACTCCGGGACCGCCGCGCGCAGCAGGGCGCGGGAGTTCCCCTCGCACGCCAGGGAGCGGTCCACGACGTCCTGGATCAGCCGCTTCCCGGAGCCCGGCTCGCCGGAGGCCTCGTCCAGCTCCGGAGCCAGCTCGGCCATGATCCGCTCGGAGACGAGCAGCGGGCCGGTGAGCTCCAGGTTGCGCCGCATGCGGTCCTCGTGGACGCGCAGGCCGGAGACGAGCTCGCGGGTCAGGGCCGCGGTCCCGCCGGCCACCCGCAGCAGGCGGCGCAGCGCGGGCCACTCGGCGTGCCAGGCCCCGTCCGGGCGCTCGTCGTCCGCGGCGCCGGCCGCCGTGTACACCCGCGCCGCGAGCCCGGGGGCGGACAGCGCGGCGGAGCGGATCAGCACGGAGAGCACGGGGTTCTGCTTGTGCGGCATCGCGGAGGAGCCGCCGCGGCCGGCCGCAAGCGGCTCACCGAGCTCGCCGTTCTCGATCCGCGCCGATGTCAGCACGTCGTTGGCGATCTTCCCGCACGCGGCCACGACGTCGGCCAGGGCCGCGGCCACGCCCGTGACGGCCATGCGGTTCGTGTCCCAGGGCCCGGCGGGGGCGGCGAGGCCCAGCTCGGCGGCGAGGTCCTCGACCAGGGTGAACGCGGTGACCTCGGGGCCGAGGGTCCCCGCGCGGTGCGCGCGGTCGACGTGCCCGGACAGGGAGGCCAGGGTGCCGGCGGCGCCGCCCCACTGGACGGGCAGGTCCGCGACGGCGGCGGCGAGCCGATCCGCGGCCTGGCCGAGGCCGTCGAGCCAGTTCGCGGCGCGCAGCCCGAAGGTGGAGGGCAGGGAGTGCTGGGCGAGGGATCGGGCGACCATCGGCGTCGAGCGGTGGGCGCGGGCCAGCTCCGCAAGCGCGTCCTGCGCGGCGGCGAGGTCCTCGGCCAGGATCGCGCCCACCCGGCCCACCATGACCATCAGCGCGGAGTCCACGACGTCCTGGCTCGTGGCGCCCAGGTGCACGGCGCGGGAGCCGGCCGGCAGCTGCGCGCGCAGCGCCTTCAGCGCCGGGATCAGGGGGGGTGCCGCCGCCCTGGGCCGCGCGGGCGAGCGCGGCGAGGTCGTAGGCGTCCGGGTCGCCCGCCGCCGCGGCGGCCGCCGCCTCCGCCTCCGTGGCGAGCCCGTGCCGGGCGAGCACGCGCACCCATGCCGCCTCGACGTCGAGCAGGTGCCCCAGGAAGGTGCGGTCCGCGGTGGCGGCCTCCGCCCGACTGCCGGCCCAGGCCGGATCCAGGAGGCCGACGTCGGCGACGGCGGCGAGGTCGGCGGCGGCTGAGGTCATGGCGGGCTCCTGGGGTCGGAGGGGTGGGATCGGGCTCCGGAGGCGGCGTCAGGCCCGACCCGTCCCGCGTGTGGGAGGGGCCGGGCCTGCGGCCGAGGCCGGCGTCAGTCGAGCTCGGGGTACTCGATGCCGGGGAACTGCAGGAACACGGTCTCCTTCGGTGCGTGCTCCCCGGGGCCCTGGATCCAGATGTCGAACTCGAGCGAGCCGTCGTCGTTCCGGGTGCCGATCAGGGTGCGACGGCGGTCCTCGTCGAGGGAGGTCAGGAACGCGTCCTGCACGATCGCCTCGGCGTCCTCGGGCAGGTACACGCGGGTGTGCAGCTTGTTCAGCAGGCCGCGGGCGAACACGACGACGTGGATGAACCGGGCGCGGTCCTCGTTCACCACGCCGGGCTCCACGGTGGAGAAGGTGTAGCGGCCCGCGTTGTCCACGGCGCAGCGGCCCCAGCCGGTGAAGGTGAAGCCGTCCTGGACGAGGGAGCCGTCCTCCTGCGAGATGACGCCCTCGGCGTCGGCCTGCCAGATCTCGATCATGGCGTCCGGGATCGGATCGCCGTTGCCGTCGTAGACGGTGCCGAACAGGCGCATCGCGTCCGCGCGGCCCGCGGGGACCAGCTGGTGGCCGTCGCGCCACGGCAGGTGGACCTGCTCGTAGCCGTTCGCGTAGCCGAAGAACGGGCCGATGGTCTGGCCCGGGGTGGGGACCAGCCTCCCGTCGGCGGTGCGCTCGGTGGTCTCGTCGATCCGCATCAGTGATCGCCCTCCTCGTCTTCCATCCAGGTGCGGTGGCTGCCCGTGAGCACGATGTCCCACCAGTAGCCGGTGTTCCACTCGTGGCTGGTCACCGAGTGGTCGTAGGTGGCCACGAGCCGGTCGCGGGCGGCCTGGTCCGTGATGCCCTGGTAGATCGGGTCCAGCGGGAACAGCGGATCGCCCGGGAAGTACATCTGGGTGATCATGCGCTGCGTGAAGTCCGTGCCGAACAGGGAGAAGTGGATGTGCGCCGGGCGCCACGCGTTGCGGTGGTTCTTCCACGGGTACGGGGCCGGCTTGATGGTGGTGAACTCGTAGGTCCCGTCCGCGCCGGTCAGTGTGCGGCCGATGCCCGTGAAGTTCGGGTCCAGCGGCGCGGGGTGCTGGTCCCGCTTGTGCACGTAGCGGCCGGCCGCGTTGGCCTGCCAGATCTCCACCAGCTGGTGGCGCACGGGGCGGCCGTCGTCGTCGAGCACGCGGCCGCGCACCTTGATGCGCTCGCCGATCGGCTCGCCGTTCTGGCCGACGGTCAGGTCCGCCTCGAGCGGGTGCACGTCGCGGTGGCCGAAGGCCGGGGACCACAGCTCCACGGTCTCGGGGTCGGCGTGCACGAGCGACTTGGTGGGGTGGCGGAACACCGACGAGCGATAGGGCGGGAAGTCGAGCCGCGGCTGGGTCTCGCCCTGGGCCTGGGCATGGACGGCCGCGATCTCTTCACTGATCTGCCCCTGCGAGTCGCGGGTGGCGGCTGGATCGAGCACGTGGGCGCTGTCGAACGTGTCGTCGTCCTTGGCCTGGGCGGCGATGCTCACGTCGGCTCCTTTCTCTGCGGGGTCGGGGATCGGTCGGGCTCAGGCGGAGGGCCAGCCGGTGTACTGCTCGGCGAGGAACTGCCGTCCGTAACGGGACTGGACCACGTTGCGGAGCTCACCGCGCACGCGCATGTCCTCGAACTCCGAGGCGTCCGGGCGGGCGTGGAGCATGGTGGTCATCCAGTAGGAGAAGTTCTGGTCCTTCCACACGCGGGTCAGCGCCGTCTCCGAGTAGGCGTCGAGCAGGTCGCGCGAGCCCGTGGCGGCCCACGACTCGAGCGCCTCGGCCAGGACGCGCACGTCCGCGAAGGCGAGGTTCAGGCCCTTCGCCCCGGTGGGCGGGACGGTGTGTCCGGCGTCGCCGGCGAGGAAGACGTTGCGGTGACTCAGCGGTGTGCGCACATAGGAGCGGAAGCCGAGCACCGTCTTGTCGATGATGGGGCCGGTCTTGAGGGTGAAGCCGTCCGGGCCGGCCACGATGCGCTGCAGCCGGTCCCAGATCCGGTCGTCGGACCAGTCCTCCACGCGGGTCGAGGGGTCGCACTGGAAGTACATGCGCTGCACGGTCTCCGAGCGCTGCGAGATCAGGCCGAAGCCGTGCTCGGAGCGGGCGTAGATCAGCTCAGGCGAGGACTTGGGCGCCTCGGCGAGGATGCCGAACCAGGCGAAGGGGTACGCGTGGAAGTGGTCCTCGCCCTCGGTGTCGCGCTGGAGGGCCTTGCGGACGGTGGAACGCGAGCCGTCCGCGCCCACGAGGATGTCGCAGCGCAGTTCCTCGACCGGCCCCTCCTCGCCAGCGGCCACGGAGCGGAACCGGACGCCGGGGGTGTCCGAGTCGACGTCGAGCACCTCGAGCACCTCGGTCTCGAAGCGGACGTCGCCGCCGTCGCGCCGCCGCGCCGCGGCGAGGTCGACGAAGACCTCGTTCTGCGCGTACAGGGTGACCGTGGCACCCACGAGCTCCGGGAAGTCCAGGGCATGCGACTCGCCGTCGAAGCGCAGGATGATGCCGCGGTGCTCGTCGCCCACCGTCCTCACCCGGCCGTCGACGCCCATGTCCGTCAGCATCTCCACGCTGGGCTGCTCGAGGATGCCCGCGCGGTGGGTGTGCGCGATGGTCTCGGGGTCACGGGACTCGAGGACGACGTTGTCGATCCCCTGCCGCGCGAGCAGGTGGGAGAGCATCAGGCCGGCGGGCCCGCCGCCGACGATGCCGACGCGGGTGCGGGTCACGGGGGGCTGGGTCATGGCGTCCTTTCCGGGGGACGTCACCGGTCGGGCCGGGCGGGTCGGGCCGCGCGGCCGGGGCCGGCGGCGGAGGTCCCGACCATCCTGTGGCGCAGGACACGGCCCGCGCCCGGCCGTTCTCACTCAGTGAGAATGGCCGCCGAGTCCGCGGGCGATCCCCCGGGCGGCCGTCATCAGCAGGGGCGGCACCCCCGGGGTGTACGGCGCCTCGCGGGGGACGACGACCCCGAGCGGGGCGTGTCAGATGGTCTGTGTAAGCCGTACCGAGAGGAACGGTAAGAATCATGACCATGATCGACGAGAAGAACCCAGGCGAGCCCTCGGGCCAGGACCTGGTCGAGCAGCTGAAAGCCTCAGGGCAGCTTGATGCCCTGTTCGCGCAGATCGACGCGGGCGGCGTCGAGCTCACCGGTGACGGCGGGTTCGTGCCCGCGCTGGTCAAGGCCGCGCTCGAGCGGGGCCTGCAGGCCGAGCTGACCAGCCATCTGGGCTACGAGAAGGGCTCGAGCGAGGCGCTGAAGCACGCCAACTCCCGCAACGGGACCACCCCGAAGACCGTGGAGTCCGAGGTCGGGCCGATCGAGCTGGACGTCCCGCGAGACCGGGGCGGGTCGTTCACCCCGCGCCTGGTGCCCAAGGGCCAGCGGCGCCTCGGGGGCCTGGATGACATGATCATCAGCCTCTATGCCGGCGGAATGACGATCCGGGACATCCAGCACCACCTGGCCTCCACGATCGGCACGGACCTGTCGCACGAGACGATCTCCAACATCACCGACGCCGTGAGCGAAGAGGTCCTGGCGTGGCAGTCGCGGCCGCTGGAGGAGTTCTATCCGGTGATCTATCTCGACGCAATCCGGATCAAGATCCGAGAGAACAGCCAGGTCCTCAACCGTGCCGCCTACATCGCCGTCGGCGTGGACCTCGAGGGCATCAAGCACGTGCTGGGGATCTGGGTCCAGGACACCGAGGGCTCGGCGTTCTGGGCCCACGTCTGCGCCGATCTCGCCAACCGGGGCGTGCAGGACGTGCTGATCGTGTGCTGCGACGGGCTCAAGGGCCTGCCGGAGGCGGTCGAGGCGACGTGGCCGGACTCGATGGTCCAGACCTGCGTGGTTCACCTGATCCGGGCCGCGATGCGGTTCGTGGCCTACCAGGACCGCAAGAAGGTCGCCGCCGCGCTGAAGCCGATCTACACCGCCCCCAACGAAGAGACCGCGAGGAAGGCGCTGGCCGAGTTCGAGGCCTCCGAGCTCGGCACGAAGTACCCGTCTGCAGCCGCGACCTGGGCGAACTCCTGGGAGCGGTTCATCCCGTTCCTGCAGTTCCCACCCATGCTCCGCAAGGTCATCTACACGACCAACAGCATCGAGTCGCTGAACTTCCAGCTACGGAAGGTGACCAAGAACCGCGGCCACTTCCCCTCGACCGAGGCGGCGGTGAAGCTGCTCTGGCTGGCGATCTGCAACATCGAAGACAAACGCGCCGCCGAACGCGCTCGGGACCGGGGCAAACCCGCCGGCCAGCGCAAAGCCCAGGGCCGGCTCGTCGAAGGTCAGGCCGTCACGAACTGGAAGCAGGCCCTCGCCCAGCTCGCCGCGGCCTACCCCGACCGGATCAACCCCTACCTGTGACCACCCCGCTTACACAGACAAGTTGACACGCCCCCCGAGCGCGGCCGCCGCCACGCCGTCGGCCCCGCGGACCGGCACGGCGACCCCCCGGGACTCCTCGTCCAACGCGCCGTCCACGGCCGCGTGGCCCTCCCGGCGCACGTCCGCCAGGAGCGCTCGCAACCGCGGCTCGCTGGGCGTGGCCACCCGCGCCCGCACGCCCGCGGGCACCGCACCCCCCGACTCGAGGGGATGGTGATCCACGACGGCGCCGAGCCGGTCCCGGTGCCGGGCGATGAACCGCTCGGCCGTCTCGACCGGGGCGTGCGCGAGCAGCACGAGCCCCAGGGCCGTGGTGAACGGCGGCAGCCGCCCCGCGACGTCAGCCTGGTTCACCACGGCCCCCTGGGAGGAGAGCCGGGCGAGCACGAGGACGCCGTCGTCGCCGAGGACCGCGAGCTGTGTGTGCTGCCGCAGCACCGACTGCACGTCCACGAGGAACGGCATGGCCGTCCGGGCCAGGGACATGCTCGGCGCGCTGCGGGAGGCCATCTCCCACAGCCGCAGGCCCGGCCGGACCACGCCGTCCTCGTCCTTCTGCAGCAGCTCGGCGCGCACGAGCCGGTCCACCCACCGGTAGGCGGTGGCCAGGGGCAGCTCGGTGCGCCGGGCCAGGGCCGCCACGGTCAATGCCGGATGCTCCGCGTCGAACGCGGAGAGGACCCGGATCAGCCGGTCCAGCGTGCTGCTCACGCCGGCCCGCTCACGTCAGGAAGTCGCGCGCGACCTCGAGGAAGCGGTCGTTGGCCTCCTTCTCGCCGATGCTCACGCGCACGCCCTCGCCCGCGAACGCCCGGACGGACAGGGCCCGGGCCTGGGCGGCCTCGGCGAACGCCTGCGTTCGCTCGCCGAGCGGCAGCCACACGAAGTTGGCCTGCGAGGAGGGCAGGTCCCAGCCGGCCTCGGCCAGGGCGGCGGCAACGCGCTCGCGCTCGTCGACGACGATCTGCACGCGCTCGAGGACCTCGTCCAGGTGCTCGAGCGAGGCGATCGCGGCCTCCTCGGCCACCGTGGACACCGCGAACGGGGTGGCCACGGTGCGCAGGGCCTTCGTGATCTCCGGCTGCGAGACCGAGTAGCCCACGCGCAGGTTGGCCAGGCCGTGCGCCTTCGAGAAGGTGCGCAGCACGACGACGTTCGCGTGCTTGCGGTACATCTCCAGGCCCTTGACCGCGTCCTCGTCGCGGACGAACTCCACGTAGGCCTCGTCGATGACCACGAGGATGTGCGCGGGCACGCGCGCCAGGAAGTCTTCGACCTCGGCGGTCGTGAGCACGGGGCCGGTCGGGTTGTTGGGGGTGCAGAGCAGGATCACGCGGGTCCGCTCCGTGATCGCCTCCAGCATGGCCGGCAGGTCGTGGCGGTGGTCCGCCGTGAGCGGCACCTGCACGTCCACGGCGCCGGCGGTGCGGACCACGATCGGGTAGGCCTCGAAGGAGCGCCACGCGAAGATCACCTCGTCGCCCTCCCCGGCCTCGCCGTGGCCGGCGAAGGCGGTGATGACCTGGGCCAGGGCGCCGAGGGAGCCGGCGCCGGTCACGACGTCGTCCGCCGGGACGTCCAGGTGCGCGGCCAGGGCCTGGCGCAGGCCGGTGGAGAGGGTGTCCGGGTAGCGGCAGAGGGTGCTGGGCGCGCCCTCCGGGCCGGTCACGACCTGACGCACCCGGTCGATCACGCCGGACACGGGCGCGTAGGGGTTCTCGTTCGAGGAGAGCTTGTAGGGGTGCAGGCCCGGGACGGCGACCGGCGGCTTGCCGGCGGCGTACGGCGGCAGCATGCCGACCTTCTTGTGGGGCGCGACCACGGCGGGCGGCTGCTGTGCGTCATCAGTCATGGCCACCAGGGTAATGCGGGCCGCGGACGCCGTGAGCGGCACCACGGGACCCGGGCTCGGCGCCCCGGGGTTCAGGCCGCACCGAAGGCGACGGCGACGGCCCGGGCCGCCTCACCGAGCCGGTCCCCGAGGCGCGCCGGGTCCTCCGGCCGCGTCGCGTAGACCACGGCGAGGGCGGCGGGCAGCTGGCCGGGGACCCGCAGCGGCACCGCGACCGAGGAGACGCCGGTGATGACCTCGTCGGAGCTGACGGCCCAGCCGCGCTCCCGCACGTCGTCGAGCTCGGGCCGCTCAGGCGGGGCCTCGCCGGGCAGCCGCGCCCACTCCTGTCCGGTCAGGGTGGCGGCGATCGCCATCCCCGGCGCACCGACCCCGAGGGGGTGCCGGGTCCCCGGCCGCTGCGTGACGAGGTTGCCGCTGGGCGGCTCGGCCGTGGCCAGGGTGAGGCAGTGGGCCCCGTCCCACACCACCAGGAACGCGGTCATGCCCAGGTCCGTGGAGACGGCCGTCAGGTGCGGCATGGCCGCCGCGCGCAGATCCTGCTCCACCCGGCGGGCGAGGACGGCCAGGCCGGGGGCGGCGTGGACGCGGCCGAGGCCGTCGCGGCGCAGCAGGCCATGGGTCTCGAAGGTGCGCAGCACGCGGTAGGCGACCGAGCGATGGACGCCCAGGCCGTCGGCGAGGTCGGCGATGGTGGGCGGCTCGGGCGCCTCCACGACGGTCTCGAGCAGGGTGAGCGCGCGGGAGAGGGTCTGGGAGGGCGCGCCCTCCCGGACCGGGCCGCCGTCGTGCTCCGCCATCTGTACTCCTCGCCTCGGGTGCCGGACGTGACGCGCCCGGGGCGTGGTCGGCCCGCGCGCTGGTTGTGAACCCGGTCACGTCCGCGTACAGTCTGGCACACATGTGTTCCCAGGGAGAACACCGTGTTCTCTGAGAGAACACGCCGTCGGGTGGCACGCGCACCGCGCAGCGACATCCCCCGCAGCGAAAGGACCCCCATGCTCTTCCACCACCACGGCTACGTCTCCACGAACCCGCGCGTCCAGGTGGCGGCCGGCATCGGCCTGGACCGCCCCGCCGAGCTGCCGGACGAGATGGACGTGCTGATCGTCGGCTCGGGCCCGGCCGGCATGATCGCCGCCGCCCAGCTCGCGATGTTCCCGGACGTCCACACCCGCATCATCGAGCGCCGCCCCCACCGCCTCGAGATCGGCCAGGCGGACGGCATCCAGGCCCGCTCCGTGGAGACCTTCCAGGCCTTCGGCTTCGCAAGCGAGATCATCGACGAGGCCTTCGACCTGACCTCCATGGCGTTCTGGAACCCGGCCGAGGACGACGCGGACACGATCGTGCGCACCTCGCTGGCCGAGGACGACCCGGAGGGCGTCTCCGAGTTCCCGCACCTGATCGTGAACCAGGCCCGCATCCTGGACTGGTTCGCCGAGTACATGAAGAACTCCCCCACCCGCGCGCGGCCGGACTACGGCTGGGCATTCGAGACCCTCGAGGACACGAACGACGGCGAGCACCCCGTGCTCGTGACCCTGCGCCGCACCGTGGACGCCGAGGGCCACGCCCTCGAGGACCCCGCCTCGGGCCCGACCCGCCAGGTGCGCGCCAAGTACGTGGTGGGCGCGGACGGCGCGGGCTCTCGCGTCCGCAAGGCGATCGGCCACACCCTGACCGGCGACGCCGCGAACCACGCGTGGGGCGTCATGGACGCGCTGGCCGACACGGACTTCCCGGACATCCGCACCAAGTGCGCGATCCACTCGTCCAGCGGCTCGATCCTCCTGATCCCCCGCGAGGGCGGCCACCTGTTCCGCATGTACGTGGACCTCGGCGAGGTCCCGGCGGACGACGACCACCAGGTGCGCCAGACCCCGCTCGAGGAGATCATCCGCCGGGCCCAGCAGATCCTGCGCCCCTACACGCTGGACGTGAAGGAGGTCGCCTGGCATTCGGTGTACGAGGTGGGCCACCGCCTCACCTCGGGCTTCGACAACCGCGAGCGCGTGGCCCACCCCAACGTGTTCCTGCTCGGCGACGCCTGCCACACCCACTCCGCGAAGGCCGGCCAGGGCATGAACGTGTCCATGCAGGACGGCTGGAACCTCGGCTGGAAGCTGGGCCAGGTGCTCTCCGGGATGGCCCCGGTCGAGCTCGTGCCGACCTACTCGGAGGAGCGCAAGGAGATCGCCAAGAACCTGATCGACTTCGACAAGGAGTGGTCGACGCTCATGGCCAAGCCCACCTCTGAGCTGGGCGACCCGAACGAGGTGGCCGAGTTCTACACGAAGACCGCCGAGTTCCCGGCCGGCTTCATGACGGAGTACCAGCCCTCCCTCCTCACCACGGACGCCACCGGCCAGGCGCTGGCGCAGGGCTACCCCATCGGCAAGCGCTTCAAGTCGGCGCTGGTGGAGCGCTCGTGCGACACCAACGTCAAGCACCTGGGCCACCTGCACCGCGCGGACGGCCGCTGGCGCGTCTACGTGTTCGCCGACGCCGCCTCCCCGCGCGCCGAGAATTCGAAGGTGGCGGCGTGGGCGAAGGCGATCGTGGAGGACCCGCGGTCCTTCCGCAACCGCCACACCCCGTCGGACGGGCCGGAGGACGCCCGCTTCGACATCAAGGTCGTGTACCAGCAGAAGCAGACCGAGTTCGCCCACCCGGACGTGCCGTCGATCTTCCGGCCGACCACCGGCTCCCTCGGCCTGCACGACCTGAACAACATCTTCGCCACGTGCCGGCCCACGCACGGCGAGGACATCTTCGAGGCCCGCGGCATCAGCCGTGACGGCGCCGTCGTCGTGGTCCGCCCGGACCAGTACGTCTCCGGCGTCTTCGGCCTGGACGAGGTCGACCGCCTGAACGCGTTCTTCGCGGGCGTGCTGCTCGACGCGAACTGAGCAGGCGGCGGCGGGCGCCCCGCCGCCGGTGCGCTCACCGGGATCCCGGGGGCAGGTGGTCCCGCTCGGGCGGCGTGCGGCGCAGTCGCACCGCCCGGCTCGAGGCCACGGTGCCGGCGGTCAGCCCGGCCAACGCGGCGGAGAGCCCGGCGACCTCCGCCCGGGATGCGGGCTCGGCGGCCTCGAACTGCCGGATCAGGTCCACCTGGACGTCGAAGTCGTGGGCGGCGTCCAGGTCACCCTTGACCGCCAGCGGAGAGCCGGTCCGGAAGCCGCCCCCGGGCCCGTCCCACCCGTGGCCGGCCGGGTGGAAGACCACCTCGGCCCGGCGCGCCGAGACGGGGGTGGGCGCCCCGTCCGCGGCGACGGCCAGGTCCCCGTCCGCGGAGAACTCCAGCACCGCGGTCCGCCCGGTCTCCACCGCGTTGCCGGACGGCGCCGCGACCGTCATGACGCCGGTCACGGGGTACACGGACGTGAAGTCCTCGCGCCCGGCCAGGTTCACGGCGTGCACCCCGCCCTGGGAGTAGCCGGCCAGGACGAGCGGGGCGCCGTGCGGGACGTCGGCCGCCTCGAGCGCCGCCCGCACCGCCGGGGCCGTGACCTCGGACTCGGAGCCGAGGGCGTCCAGGAGTCCGCCGGCGTCCCACGGGTCGGTCGACTCGGGATCCGGGATCAGGCCGCCGCGGGTGCCCGGCAGGCCCACCACCCAGGCGCGGCTCCCGTTCTCTCGCACCACCTCCGTGACCGTGAGGTCGCCGTCCCCCTCCTCGCGCGGGATGAGAGAGGCCAGCCCCGTGGCCGAGCCGTCCAGCAGGGCGGGCGCCGTCGGCCGGTCCTGCGGCGCCCCGTGCGGGGTCACCGCGCCCCGGGGCGCCGCGCCGGCGAGGGTCAGGGCGTCCGCCGCCACGGTCCACGCCTCGTCCGGGGAGACCCGCAGCGCCTCGGTGAGGTCCGACGCGGCATCCGTCCCCTTCTTCGCCGCGGAGGAGACGGGCCGCTTCAGCACGAGCTTCTGCGCCCTCGTCAGCATCTTCACGTCGATCCGCGCCAGGGCCGCGAGCAGGGGGAAGCCGGCGGCCGTGAGCATGGCGGCCACGATGGCCTCGGGCACCGCCTGGACGAGGTCCTGCACGAGCCGCTCCGCCTCGCGGGTGGTGAGGCCGTCATGGCCGTCCCGCCAGAGCAGCGCCGGCAGCTCCTCCAGGGAGGCGTCCTCGGCGGCCATGATGCCGGCCGCCGCGCGCTCGGCCTCCTCGTAGCGGGCCGCCGCGGAGAGCAGGTCGCGGTGCAGCTCGGCGCACTGCTCCGACAGGCTCCGCACGCGACCGACCGCCTCCGCCAGCCGGTCCTGCAGCAGGGCGGCGGAGGCGAGCCACGTGGCCGATCGGCCCAGCCCGAAGGCGGCCGCGTCGACCTGCCACGAGGCTCCGGCCGCCTCTTCGGCGGCGTGCTCGTGCCGCCCGGCCACGACGCGCATCTCCTCGGCCTCCGCGTAGATCGAGCCCGGTCCGCCGTGCGTGCTGAAGGCCACCGCCCCCGGGCCCGCACCCCGCCCGCCGGTCATGCCGCCACCGCCAGCGAGCGCAGGACGGCCAGCGCCGCCTCCTCGGCCGCCCGCTGCCGGGCCTCCGCGTTCCGGCGCGCGTCCTCGGCGTCCCGCTCGGCGGTGGCCCGCAGGGCGAGCCACTCCCCGGCCTCCCGTTCGAGCTCCGCCGCCAGGGCCGCCGCCCGCCGGACGGCCTCCCCATAGGCGCCGGCGGCCTCCCCGCGCCATGCCGTGTGCATCGCCGAGCGCACGTCCGTGGCGGCGCTGACCAGCCCGCCCAGCGCCGTGCGCAGCTGCGTCTGGGCCACGGCGAGGTCGGCGAGGGCCTGCTCGGCGGCCTCCCGCTCGCGCCGGGCGGGGTCGGCCCACGCGACCAGGCGGGCGGCGTCGTCGTCGAGTCCGACGGCCCGCAGGGCCGTGGCGATCTGCTGAGGTCCGATGAGGGGTGACATGCGGCCACCGTAGGGAGGGCCCGGGCCCCGCGACTGCGGCGAGGGGCGATCCGGGGATGGGGGACGCCGTCGGGACGCCTGTGCAGGAGCCAACCCTCTCGCACCGTCCCGGCGGCCGCGTCGCACCCGGGTCGCGCCGGCTTCGGCGTGTTGACCGAGGTCACACCCTGGCCTATTCTGAACGAGCGGTCAGTAATTCGATGCGCCCCGGTGCGCCCTGACCACGGAACCAGCCCGCACTCAGCGTGAGGTGATCCCCATGACGCAGACCAGCTCCCCCCAGCACCTGGCCTCCGTCCCGTCCCCCGAGGATGCGGCCGGCCAGGAGAACTTCGATCGCCTGATCGCGGAGGACTCACGCATCGAGCCCCGCGACTGGATGCCCGAGGCGTACCGCAGGTCCCTGACCCGCCAGGTCTCCCAGCACGCGCACTCCGAGATCATCGGCATGCAGCCGGAGGCCAACTGGATCACCCGAGCCCCCTCCCTGAAGCGCAAGGCGATCCTCATGGCCAAGGTCCAGGACGAGGCCGGCCACGGCCTGTACCTGTACTCCGCCGCCGAGACCCTCGGCACCCCGCGGGACGAGCTGAACGCGCAGCTGCTCTCCGGCCGCGCGAAGTACTCCTCGATCTTCAACTACCCGGCCCGCACCTGGGCGGACATGGGCGCGATCGGCTGGCTCGTCGACGGCGCCGCGATCTGCAACCAGGTGCCGCTGTGCCGCGCCTCCTACGGCCCGTACGGCCGCGCGATGGTGCGCATCTGCAAGGAGGAGTCGTTCCACCAGCGCCAGGGCTGGGAGATCCTCTACGAGCTCTCGCACGGCACCCCGGAGCAGAAGCAGATGGCCCAGGACGCCGTGGACCGCTTCTACGGCCCGGCCCTGCAGATGTTCGGCCCGCCGGACGAGGACTCCCCCAACTCCCGCCAGTCCATGGCGTGGAAGGTCAAGCGCTTCTCCAACGACGACCTTCGCCAGCGCTTCGTGGACATGATCGTCCCGCAGGCCGAGGCCCTCGGCCTCACCCTGCCGGACCCGGACCTGAAGTGGAACGAGGAGCGCGGCCACTACGACTTCGGCGAGCTGGACTGGGACGAGTTCATGTCCGTGATCAAGGGCAACGGCCCCATGAACACCCAGCGCATGGCCCGCCGCATCCAGGCCCACGAGGAGGGCGCCTGGGTCCGCGAGGCCGCCGACGCCTACGCCCGCCGCCAGGCCGAGCAGAACGCGCCGGCCGAGACCCACCTGATCGGAGCCTGACCCATGAGCGAGACCACCGCCGCCTCCCACGCCTGGCCCCTGTGGGAGGTCTTCGTCCGCGCCAACCGCGGCCTCTCCCACGTGCACGCCGGCTCGCTGCACGCCCCGGACGCCACCCTGGCGCTGCGCAACGCGCGCGACCTGTACACCCGCCGCAACGAGGGCACCTCCGTGTGGGTCGTCCCGGCCGAGGCCATCGCGGCCTCCGACCCGGACTCCAAGGGCGGCTTCTTCGAGTCCCCGCAGGGCAAGTCCTACCGTCACGCCACCTACTACCAGCAGTCCGAGGGGGTGCCGCACCTGTGAGCTTCGCGACCAACGACTCCGCCACGAAGCACTCCGCGGGCGTGGCCATCACCGCGGAGGAGATCGCGGCCGGCGAGCAGAAGGCGAGCGACGACGTCGCCCGCTACGCCCTCGCCCTCGGTGACGACGCCCTGATGCTCGGCCAGCGCCTGTCCTGGTGGATCTCGCGCGCCCCGGAGCTCGAGGAGGACATCGCCCTGGGCAACATCGCCCTGGACCTCGTGGGCCACGCCCGCTTCCTCCTCTCCTACGCCGGCACGGCATGGGGCAAGACCGAGGACGAGCTCGCGTACTTCCGCGACGAGGAGGAGTTCCGCTCCGTCCGCCTCGTGGAGGCCGAGAACGGCGACTTCGCCAAGACGATCGCCCGCCAGCTGTACTACTCGTTCTACTCGTACGAGCTGTACACCCGCCTGCGCGAGTCGGCCGACCCCACGCTCGCCGCCATCGCGGACAAGGCCCTCAAGGAGGTCCTGTACCACCAGGACCACGCCGCCCTGTGGCTGCAGCGCCTGGGCCTGGGCACCGAGGAGTCGAAGCGCCGCATGCAGCGCGGCCTGGACGAGCTGTGGCCCTACGTGGCCGAGCTCTTCCACGACGACGACGTCGTCCGCGCCCTCGCCGAGCAGTGCGTCGCCGTGCTGCCGTCCTCGCTCGAGGAGCCCACGATGACCCGCATCCGCGCGGCCATCGAGGAGGCCGGCCTGACCGTCCCGACGACGGGCACCGCCCGCGGCGGCGACCGTTCCGGCGCCATGAGCGAGTACCGCGGGTACATCCTCGCGGAGATGCAGTCCCTGGCGCGCCGTCACCCGGGAGCGACCTGGTGACCACCGCCAGCGAGCTGCGCCCCGCCGATCCCGCCGACGCGCGGGTCTGGGATGCGGCCTCCACCGTGCACGACCCGGAGATCCCCGTGCTGTCCATCGCGGACCTCGGGATCCTCCGGGAGGCACGGGCCGATGGCGAGAGGGCCGTCGTCGTCATCACGCCCACCTATTCCGGCTGCCCCGCCATGGACACCATCACCACGGACGTCACCCGCGCGCTCGAGCGCGCCGGATTCCCCGACGCCGAGGTGCGCCTGGTGCTCCAGCCGGCGTGGACCACGGACTGGATGACGGACGAGGGCAAGGCCAAGCTCAACGAGTACGGCATCGCCCCGCCCGTCGCGCGCACCACGGACGGCCCGATCAGGATCGGCATGGCCGTGAAGTGCCCGCGCTGCCACTCCCTGAACACCCGCGAGATCACCCGCTTCGGCTCCACCTCCTGCAAGGCCCTCTACACCTGCCGGGAGTGCCTCGAGCCCTTCGACTACTTCAAGGTGCACTGATGACCGAGACCACCGACGCCCCCGCCACCGGCAAGCGCCGCGCCACGTTCAACACCCTCGAGGTGTCCGAGCTGCGCCGCCTGACCGACGACTCCGTGGAGGTCACCTTCGCGGTGCCCGAGGAGCTCGCCGACGACTACGACTACGTGCCGGGTCAGTACGTGGCCCTGCGCAAGGAGCTCGACGGCGCCGAGGTGCGCCGGTCCTACTCGATCTGCGCCGTCCCGAAGCGCGGCGAGATCCGCGTGGCCGTGAAGAAGGACATCGGCGGCACGTTCTCCACGTGGGCCAACGAGAGCCTCGAGGTCGGCGAGAGGATCGACGTGATGAACCCGCAGGGCGCGTTCACGTCCCGCACGCACGTCACCTCCCTCAACGACGCCCAGAGGGTGGCGGCGGAGAAGGTCGCGGAGAAGAAGGACACGCACCTGGTGGCGTTCGCGGCCGGCTCGGGCATCACCCCGATCATGGCGATCGCCAAGGCCGTGCTCGCGGCCTCCGAGACCTCGCGCTTCGACCTGGTCTACGCGAACCGCTCCGCCATGGACGTGATGTTCGCCGAGGAGATCGGCGACCTCAAGGACAAGTACCCGGCCCGGTTCACGGTGCACCACGTGCTCTCCCGCGAGCAGCGCGTGTCCCCGCTGCTCTCCGGTCGCATCGACGAGGACAAGCTCACCACCCTCCTGGACCGCGTGATCGACGTGCAGGGCACCGACGAGTGGTTCCTCTGCGGCCCGTTCGAGCTCGTGCAGCTCACCCGTGAGACGCTCGCCGCCCGCGGCGTGTCCGAGGACGACGTGCGCTTCGAGCTGTTCACCACCGGCCGCCCGGAGAACCCGCAGGGCCACTCCGGCCGCGTGGTGGAGGTGGACCCGCAGGGCGACAACGTGACCATCGAGTTCAACCTCGACGGCCTCACCGCCAAGGTCGAGTCCCCCACGTCTGCCCACGAGACCGTCCTCAACGCCGCGCTGCGCGTCCGCTCGGACGTGCCCTTCGCCTGCGCCGGCGGCGTGTGCGGCACCTGCCGCGCCAAGGTCGTCGACGGCGCGTACGAGATGGACGAGAACTACGCGCTCGAGAAGGACGAGGTGGAGAAGGGCTACGTGCTCACGTGCCAGACCCGCCCGACCTCCGACTCGATCACGCTGGACTTCGACGCCTGAGCGCCCGCCCACGAGACCGAAGGAGCCCCCGATGATCGAGATCACCGTCGAGAACGGCGTCGCCGAGATCGTGCTGGACGCCCCCCAGAGGATGAACGCCCTGGACGAGGCCGCGCTGGCCGAACTCCAGGCCGCCTACGAGCGGGCCGCCGCCGGCGTCGAGTCCGGCGAGGTCCGGGCCGTGCTGCTGCGCGGCGAGGGCCGCGGCTTCTGCGCGGGCCGCGACATCTCCGCCGTGGTCCCGGCCGAGGACGACGCCACCGCCTACCTGCGGGACAGGGTCACCCCGGTGCTGCGGGCCATGTCCGAGATCCCGGTGCCCACCTTCGCCGCGGTGCAGGGCGCCTGCCTGGGCGTGGGCCTCGGCCTCGCGATCGCCACGGACGTGGTGTACGTGGCCGAGGACGCGAAGATCGGCTCGCCGTTCGCGAACCTCGGGGCCACCCTGGACTCGGGCGGCCACTGGCTGTTCACCGAGCGCCTGGGCGCGCACCGCACCCTGGACCTGATCTACACGGCCGAGCTCCTCTCGGGCGCCGAGGCCGTCCAGGCCGGGCTGTTCTCCCGGGCCCTGCCCGCGGACGAGCTGCTCGAGTTCACCCGCGCCAAGGTCGCCCAGGTGGCCTCCGGCGCGACCCTCGCGTTCCGCGCGTCGAAGGAGCTCGTGGCCCAGGTCCGCGACCGGCGCGTGGGCCTGTGGGAGTCCCTCGACGCGGAGAACATCGCCCAGGGCGAGCTCTGCGGCACCGCCGACTACGCCGAGGGCTTCCATGCCTTCCAGGAGAAGCGGAAGCCGGAGTTCACCGGCCGCGGCTGAGCCGCCGCACCCCGCCACCGACGACGGCGCCGCACCCTTCGCACGAGGGGCGCGGCGCCGTCGTCGTCCCGGCCCGGCCGCGTCACATTCCCGTCATCAGCCCGGATCGTGGCGTGAGTCACAGAGGATCGTATACGGTGACGGGTGTCACTTCCCGACCGATCGGTCGGGAACCACACCGTCCCGCCGCCGTCTCACGGTCGGCCGCCGCCCCGCATCCCAGGAGCACCCATGAGCCACACCGTCGCATCCCCCGCGGCGCCCGCCCCCGCGCGCGATCGCCGCGAGGAGCGCAAGGTCATCGCCGGCACCGTCGTCGGCACCACCATCGAGTGGTACGACTTCTTCATCTTCGCCCAGGCCACCGCCCTGGTCTTCGCCGCCCTCTTCTTCCAGCCGATGGGCGAGAACGGCTCCCAGATCGCCGCGTGGGTCACCCTCGGCATCTCCTTCCTCGTCCGCCCGCTCGGCGCGATCGTCGCCGGCCACCTCGGCGACCGCTTCGGCCGCAAGCTCGTCCTGTCCCTCACGCTGATCGGCATGGGCCTGGCCACCACCCTCATCGGCCTGCTGCCCACCTACGCCCAGATCGGCGTGTGGGCCCCGATCCTGCTCGTCGCGCTGCGCCTGCTGCAGGGCCTGTCCGCCGGCGGCGAGTGGGGCGGCGCGGCGCTGCTGGCCGTGGAGCACGCCCCCCCACGGCAAGCGCGGCCTGTTCGGCTCCGCCCCGCAGGTCGGCGTGCCGCTGGGCATGATCCTGGCCACCGGCGTGCTGTTCATCGTGCGTTCCACCATGTCCGAGGAGCAGTTCCTCACCTGGGGCTGGCGCATCCCGTTCCTGATCTCCGTGGTGCTGATCGTCGTCGGCTACCTGATCCGCAAGGCCGTCGAGGAGTCCCCGGTCTTCAAGGAGATGCAGCAGCTCAAGGCGGACGAGTCCGCCCCGCTGGGCGAGCTCTTCCGGCACCACACCAAGGAGGTCATCCTCGCCGCAGTGATCTTCGCCGCGAACAACGGCGTCGGCTACCTGCTCATCGCGTGGTTCTCGAAGTACGGCGGTCCGAAGGGCCTGGGCATGACCTCCTCCGAGGTGCTCATCGCGAGCCTCGTCAGCGGCGTCGGCTGGTTCATCTTCACCCTGCTCGGCGGCTGGGTCTCGGACAAGATCGGCCGCAAGCTGACCTTCGTCCTCGGCTACGGGTTCCTGATCGTCTGGGCCTTCCCGCTGTTCGGGCTGCTGAACACCGCGTCTCTGCCGCTGTTCTCGCTGGGCCTGTTCGTCCTGACGCTCGGCCTGGGTCCGTCCTACGGCCCGCAGTCGGCGATGTACGCCGAGATGTTCCCGGCGCGCGTCCGCTTCTCCGGCGTCTCCATCGGCTACGCGCTCGGCACCATCATCGGCGGCGCCTTCGCCCCGCTGATCGCCGACCAGCTCGTGAAGACCGGCTGGGAGAACGTGGCCTGGTACATCATCGCGATCTCCGCGGTCTCGCTCATCGCCGTCCTGTTCGTCCCCAAGAGCATCCAGGACCGCGAGCTGCACGACGAGCAGGTCGTCGCCACCCGCTCCCACCCGGTGGCCCCGGCCTGATCCGGCCCGCCTGACGGGCTCCGCCCGTCCCCACCCCACGACGACGGCGCGTCCTCCTCCGGAAGGGCGCGCCGTCGTCGTGGGCGACCGGACCGGCGCCGAGGCCCGCAGACACGCCGCTACCTCGGGGACGTAACGGCGCGTCTGCGGGCCTTGGCGCGGGGTGCGCCGGGTCAGACGCCGATCGACTTGGCCTCGGCGCAGCCGCCCGGCTCCGTCTCCACCCCGTCACACCCCGCCCCCGCAGTTGACCCCCGTCACACCGGCCCGGAATACTGAACCTGAACGCACGGTCGGTAATTCGCCGCGCCCGCCCCGCCCCGTCGTCGGTCACTCAAGGAGTCTCCATGTCCGCACAGTCCCAGGCCCTGCTCGTCGGCGGTCGCCGCACGCCCGTCGGCAAGTACGGCGGCGCCCTCTCCTCCGTCCGCCCCGACGACCTCGCCGCCCTGACCATCAAGGCCGTGATCGAGGACGCCGGCATCGACCCGTCGGTCGTGGACGACGTCATCCTCGGCAACGCCAACGGCGCCGGCGAGGAGAACCGCAACGTCGCCCGCATGGCCTGGCTGCTGGCCGGCTTCCCGGACACCGTCCCGGGCATCACCGTGAACCGCCTCTGCGCCTCCGGCATGTCCGCGATCGGCATCGCCACCGCGATGGTGCGCTCCGGGATGGCCGACGTCGTCGTGGCCGGAGGCGTGGAGTCCATGTCCCGCGCCCCCTGGGTGATGGAGAAGCCGACGACGGCGTTCGCCAAGCCCGGCGCGGCCTTCGACACCGCGATCGGCTGGCGCTTCGTGAACCCGCGCTTCGCGGACGGCGAGTTCGGGGAGAAGTTCACCTTCTCCATGCCGGAGACCGCCGAGGAGGTCGGCGAGGTGGACGGCATCACCCGCGAGGACGCCGACGCCTTCGCCGCCCGCTCGCACGAGCGTGCGCTGGCCGCCATCGAGGCCGGCCGCTTCGCGGACGAGATCGTGCCCGTCGTCGTCACGGGCCGCAAGGGCGCCGAGACGATCGTGGACACGGACGAGGGCCCCCGTCCCGGCTCCACCCCCGAGGTGCTCGCCGGCCTGCGCCCGATCATCAAGAAGGACGGCGTGGTCACCGCCGGCAACTCCTCCTCCCTCAACGACGGCGCCTCGGCGATCCTCGTCGTCTCCGAGCGGGCCGCGCAGAAGTACGGCCTGACCCCGCGCGCCCGCGTCGTGGAGTCCACCTCGGCGGGCCTGGCCCCCGAGATCATGGGCCTGGGCCCCGTCCCGGCCACCGAGAAGGCCCTCGCGCGCTCCGGCTGGTCCGTGGCGGACCTGGGCGCCGTCGAGCTCAACGAGGCCTTCGCCACCCAGTCCCTGGCCTCGATGCGGCGCCTCGGCCTGGACCCGGAGACCGTCAACGCCGACGGCGGCGCGATCGCCCTGGGCCATCCGCTGGGCTCCTCGGGGTCGCGTCTCGTGGTCACGCTGCTCGGTCGGATGGAGCGTGAGGGCGCGGACAGGGGCCTGGCCACGATGTGCGTGGGCGTGGGCCAGGGCGCCGCGATGCTCGTCGAGAGGGTCTGAGCGGATGACCGACTTCGACCACTTCACGGCACTGCGCGTCGAGGAGCGCGAGGACCGCGTCCACGCGCGCATGGACCGCCCGGGCGTGCGCAACGCGATCGACCAGACCATGGTCGACGAGTTCCACGAGCTCTGCGCCCACCTCGAACGCGAGCCGAAGATCCTGATCATCTCGGGCACGCAGGTGGAGTCGACGCGCGAACCGGGGAGGTTCTCCGGCATCTTCGCCTCCGGCGCGGACATCGGACAGCTGCGCGAGCGCCGCCGCGACGACGCCCTGCGCGGCGTGAACTCGCAGGTCTTCGACCGCATCCACCGGCTGCCCATGCCCGTGATCGCGGCGATCGACGGCTTCGCCCTCGGCGGCGGCGCGGAACTGGCCTACGCGGCCGACTTCCGCATCGCCACCCCGGCACTGAAGATGGGCCAGCCCGAGACGAGTCTGGGGATCACGGCCGCTGCGGGCGCCCAGTGGCGGCTCAAGGAGCTGGTGGGTGAGCCGGTGGCCCTCGAGCTGTTGCTCGCCGGACGGATCCTGGACGCGCAGGAGGCCCTCGAGCTCAAGCTCGTCACCGAGCTGCACGAGCCGGACGCCCTCCTCGACGCCGCCGACGCCCTCGCCGACCGCATCGCGCAGCAGGACCCGCTGGCGGTGCGGCTGTCCAAGCGCGTCTTCCACCTCCCTCGCGAGGCCCACCCCCACGTGGACGAGATCGCGCAGGCCATCCTGTTCGAGTCCGACGCCAAGTTCGAGCGCATGCAGGCGTTCCTGGACCGCAAGAAGAAGTGAGGACCGACATGACCGACCAGCAGCACACCCCTGATACCGTTCCGTCCTCCGTGCCCGCCGTCGTCGGCGTCCTCGGCGGCGGCCGGATGGGCGGCGGCATCGCCCACGCGTTCCTCGTCTCCGGATCGTCCGAGGTGGTCGTCGCCGAGCGCGACCCGCAGTCGGCCGAGGCGGCCAAGGAACGCATCGAGGCCGACTTGGCCGCCTCCCTCGAGCGCGGCAAGATCGACGGCGACCTGGACGAATGGGCGCAGCGCCTGACCGTCTCCGTGGACCGTGCCGACTTCGCCCGCTGCGACCTCGTGGTCGAGGCCGTGTTCGAGGACATGCAAGTGAAGATCGACGCGCTCACCGACGTCGAGGCCCACCTGCGCGAGGACGCGTGGCTCGCCAGCAACACCTCCTCCCTGTCCATCGACGAGATCGCCACGCATCTGCAGCGCCCCGAGCGCTTCTGCGGCCTGCACTACTTCAACCCGGTGCCCGCCTCGAAGCTCGTGGAGGTCGTGATCGGCGAGCAGACCGGTGCGGAGCTCCAGGCCCTGTCCACCGAGTGGGTCCGCGGGCTCGGCAAGACCCCGGTCGTCGTCAAGGACGCCCCGGGCTTCGCCTCGTCGCGCCTGGGCGTGGCGATCGCGCTCGAGGCCATCCGCATGGTCGAGGAGGGCGTGGCCTCCCCCGAGGACATCGACGCCGCCATGGTGCTCGGCTACAAGTTCCCGGTCGGCCCGCTGGCCCTGACCGACATCGTGGGCCTGGACGTGCGCCTGGGCATCGCCGAGTACCTCGAGTCCCAGCTGGGTGAGCGCTTCGCCCCGCCGCAGCTCATGCGGGACATGGTGGCCCGCGGCGAGCTCGGCCGGAAGTCCGGCAAGGGCTTCTTCGACTACCGCTGAGCCCCCGGGGCAGGCGCTTTCGAACGGGAGATAGGGCCTATCTCCCGTTCGAAAGCGCCCATTCCCCCGATATCACGTTCGAAAGTGCGGGGCGGCGCGGCTAGCGTGACGGGTATGGACGAGCCCACGCTGCTGCGCGTCGCCCGCGACCGCGCCCTCGAGCTGCCGGGCAGCGCCGCGTCGCACCCCTTCGGCCCGGACACCGAGGTCATGAAGGTGCAGGGGAAGCTGTTCGCGGTGTTCATCGACCACGACGGGCGCCGCCTCGTGAACGTCAAGGCCCGCCCGGAGGACGGCGCCCAGCTGCGCGCGGCCCTGCCCGCGGCGATCACGCCCGGCTATCACATGGACAAGCGGCACTGGCTTAGCCTGGCCGCGCACCCGGCCCTCGACGAGCAGCTCGTGCGGGACCTCGTCACGGAGTCGTACCTGTTGGTCGTCGCGAAGCTCCCCCGCACCCGGCGCCCCGTGGACCCCGAGACCTTCGGCCGGGCCTGATGTCGGTCGACCGCCCCTTCCGCTTCACCCACCGCTGGGCCGTCCCCGCGGACGCCCGGTCCGTGCTGGCCCTGCTCGCCGACCCGGCCGGCTACCCACGCTGGTGGCCGGCCGTCCCGCGCGTCCGTCGCCTGGGCCCCGACCGCGCCGCCGTCCGGCTGCGCGGGTTCGTGCCGGTGCGTCTGACGATGGAGCGTCTCATCGACGACCGCGCCCGCGGCCTACTGGTCGCCCGCCTGAGCGGGGGCCTGACGGGCACCGTGCGGGTCACCGTCCACGACGACGGCGCCCCGGCCGGACACGCGCCGCACTGCGTCGTGACGTGGGAGCAGGAGGTGGTGCTGACCTCGCCGTGGATGCGCGCCGTGGCCCGCGTGCCGGGCGCCCGCACCGCGATGGGCCTCAGCCACGCGGCCGCGATGCGCTCCGCGCGTCGGGCGCTCGGGGCCAAGGCCGTGCCGACCGCTGATCCTGCTCGAACGACTCGTCCATGACGGCCCGGCGCCCTCGGGCCGGCTCAGACCTCGGCCTGGGCCTCGTCCCACTCGCGGGACAGCGGCGGGCGGGAGAGGCCGTCGAGGAGACCGTCGGCGGGGTCGACGCCGAGCTCGACGATCCTGTTGTCCGCATCCACGTGGACGACCTTGGGCTGGAAGTGGCGAGCCTCGTCGTCGTCCATCTGCCCGTAGGCGATGAGGATGACGATGTCCCCCGGATGCACCAGGTGGGCGGCGGCGCCGTTGATGCCGAGCACGCCGGAGCCCCGCTCGCCCGCGATGGTGTAGGTCTCCAGTCGCGCGCCGTTGGTGACGTCCACGATGGACACGAGCTCGCCGGGGAGGATGTCCGCGGCGTCCAGCAGGTCCTGGTCCACAGTCACGGAGCCCACGTAGTGCAGGTCCGCCTGGGTCACGGTGGCCCGGTGGATCTTGGCGTGGAACATGGTGCGCAGCATGCGGCAGAACTCTCCGGATGAGGGGGTGGGGCGGGTCCGAGGGGACCGGTGCTCGATTCTACGCCGGTCCGGAGACGAGGGGCAGGGGGGGTCCACGCCGGCCCGAGGCTCCCGCCCCTCTCGCCGAGGCCCGCAGACGCGCCGCTACGTCCTGGCCGTAGCGGCGCGTCTGCGGGCCCGGGCGGGTCAGATCCACGACGGCGGCACTCGGCCCGGCGGGGTCCGCGCAGCCACCAGGCCCCGCAGCTGCCGCACGAACAGCTCCCAGTGCCCCGGCCGGAACACGTCGGCGGTCACCCGGATCACCTCCCACCCCTCCGCGCGCAGGGCCGCGTCCCGCTCGCGGTCCTCACGCCACTGCCGGCGATCCGTGCGATGCTGATCGCCGTCGTACTCGACGGCCACCTTGGCGTCCGCCCACACCAGATCCACGCGGAGCCGCTGTCCCGTGGCGAGGCGGATGCACGGGTTCACCGCGGGCTCGGGGACGCCGTCCAGGACGAGCCGCACCCGCAGCCGGCTCTCCTGCGGCGAGTCGGCCCCGGGACGCACGAGCTCCAGCGCCTCCCGGGCCGCACGGATCCCGCGCACCCGACCGCGTTCCTCGACGGCGGCGCGCAGCTCGGCCATGTCCGTCACCCCGGGCGGCAGCCGACGGCGGCGGGCCTCCGTCGGGGCGGTCCGAACCATGCTGTCCCCCAGCGCGACGAGATGCTCGAGCGGCCCGGCGTGCGCGGCGAGGTCCACGAAGGTCCACCCCGGTGCGGTCACACGCACCCCGTCCACGATCCGCACCGGTGCGTCGGCGCGGAGGCGGTGTGAGCGGATCCCGGCCCGGCTCGACGCGGTGCCGTGGCCGCGCGGGGTCGCGATGTGCACGGACCGGTCGGCGGCGAGCGGCCCGGTCAACCACAGGCCGAGCACCCTGGCGGCCGTGACGTGGCTGAACACGCCCTCGGGGTGCAGATCCTGCAGTGCCCGCACATGGTCCATGGGGTCCGGTTCGACGCCGCGCCGGCCCCAGAGCCCCCAGCCGAGGGAGACCACGTCCCCGCGCCGCAGCCGGGCCGCGCTCACGCCCGCCTCGCGCGCGGCCGGGGTCGAGAACACCGTCGGAGCGCGGAGGAGGCCGTCCAGTCCGCAGCGCATCGGAGGCAGGGGCGCGGGCGAGCGGGGCATGGGCCGAGCGTGCCCGATCCGGGCGCGCCGCCGTCGTCGTCCGCCGGGATCTGTGGACGACGCCCCGCCGAGGCCCGCAGACACGCCGCCACGTCCTGGCCATAGCGGCGTGTCTGCGGGCTTTGGCGCCACGGGTCGCCGCCAGACCCCACCCCACCCCTCCCCACGACGACGGCGTCACCGGCCCGGCTCCCCCTCCCGCGTGATCCACGTCTCGGCTAGGGTGAGGACCAATAACCGACCGATCGGTCGGGACTCGTCCGCGCCCCCGACACCAGGAGACCCCGTGACCGTCACCGCCCCCTCCCTCCCGGAGATCCTCCCCAGCTACGTCGCCGGCAGCTGGTGGACGCCGTCGCACCCGTCCAAGGTCACCGACGTGACGGACGCGAACACCGGCGCGCGCCTGACCGGCGTCTCCACCGACGGCCTCGACACGGCCGCCGCCATCGAGCACGCCCGCACCGTCGGCCAGCAGGCCCTGGGCGCGCTGACCATCCACGAGCGCGCCCTCAAGCTCAAGGAGCTCGCGCTCTACCTGAACTCCCGCGTCCAGGAGCTCTACGACGTCTCCTTCGCCACCGGTGCCACGCAGCGCGACCACGCCTTCGACGTCGACGGCGGCATCGGCACCCTCTTCACGTTCTCCGGCAAGGGCCGCCGCGAGCTGCCGAACTCCACCGTGATCATCGACGGCGACGTGGAGCCCCTCTCCCGCGACGGCTCCTTCATCGGCGAGCACATCTACCAGCGCATCCCGGGCGTGGCCGTGCAGATCAACGCGTTCAACTTCCCCGTGTGGGGCATGCTCGAGAAGTTCGCCCCGGCCTTCGTCGCCGGCGTGCCCACCGTGGTCAAGCCGGCCACCCCCACCGGCTACGTCACGCAGAAGTGCGTCGAGCTGATGCTCGAGTCCGGCGTGCTGCCCGAGGGCTCGATCCAGCTGATCTCCGGCTCCGCCCGCGACCTGCTGGACCACCTGGACTACCGCGACCACGTCGCGTTCACCGGCTCCGCCGCCACCGCGGCCACGCTGAAGAAGCACCCGAACGTGCAGGAGGGCGGCGTCCGCTTCACCGCGGAGACCGACTCCCTCAACGCCGCCATCCTCGGCCCGGACGCGGACCCGGAGTCCCCCGAGTTCGAGGCGTTCGTGAAGGTCGTCTTCCAGGAGATGACGGTCAAGGCCGGACAGAAGTGCACCGCCATCCGCCGGGTGATCGTCCCGCAGGATCGGGTCGAGGCCGTGACCGCCGCCCTCACCGAGCGCCTGGCCGCGAAGGTCGTCCTGGGCGACCCGCGCGTCGAGGGCACCACCATGGGCGCCCTGGCCTCGAAGGACCAGCAGGGCGAGGTCCGCGGCGCGGTGCAGCGCCTGGTCGACGCCGGCGGTCAGGTCCGCCTCGGCGGCCCCGAGGGCTCGACCGGTGACGCCGACGCCGAGTCCGGCGCGTTCTTCGCCCCCACGGTGCTCACCTTCGAGGACGCACGCACCCCCGAGGTGCACAGCGTCGAGGCGTTCGGTCCGGTCACCTCGGTGATCGGCTACACGGACGTGGCCGACGCCGTGGCCCTGGCCGCCCTGGGCTCGGGGTCGCTCGTGGCCACGGTCGCCACGAACGACGGTGAGACCGCCCGCGCGTTCGCCGCCGGGATCGGCGCCCACCACGGCCGCGTGCACGTCCTGAACCGCCAGACCGCCGCGACCACCACGGGCCATGGCGCCCCCGTGCCGGTGCTGGTCCACGGCGGCCCCGGCCGCGCCGGCGGCGGCGAGGAGCTCGGCGGGGTCCGCGCCGTGAAGCACTACATGCAGCGCACGGCGATCCAGGGCTCCCCGGACATGCTCACGGCCATCACCGGCGTGTGGCATCAGGGCGCCGCGGCCCACACGGTGACCCGCGAGGACGTGGAGGCCGGCACGGCCGTGCACCCGTTCTACAAGTCCCTGGCCGAGCTGACGGTGGGCGACCAGTTCGCCTCCGGCCTGCGCACCATCACCCTGGAGGACATCACCGCCTTCGCGGAGGAGACCGGGGACAGGTTCTACGCCCACACGGACGAGGAGGCCGCCATGGCCAACCCGTTCTTCCCGCGCCGCGTCGCCCACGGCTACCTGCTGGTCTCGTGGGCCGCGGGGCTGTTCGTGGCCCCGGATCCGGGCCCGGTGCTGGCCAACTACGGCCTGGAGAACCTGCGCTTCATCACGCCGGTGACCTACGACGACGCCATCCGCGTGACCCTGACGGCCAAGCGCATCACCCCGCGCGTGAGCGACGAGTACGGCGAGGTGGCCTGGGACTGCCGGATCCACAACCAGAAGGACGAGCTCTGCGCCCAGTACGACGTGCTGACGCTCGTGGCCAAGACCTGGCCGATGGCCCCGTCCGAGACCTCCCAGGGCTGAGCCCCCCTGCTTCGACGGGCCGTCCCGTGCGCCCGCTGCGCGCCGGGCGGCCCGTCGTCGTCCCCGGGAACAAGGAGCGTGCCCGGGACGTTCACCTGTACGTCCCATTCGGACCGCGAGAGAAGAAGGTCGACATATATGTCCGAGTTCACCCGTTTTGATCAGGTCACCGTGCTGGGCACCGGTGTGCTGGGTTCGCAGATCATCATGCAGGCGGCGTACCACGGCAAGAAGGTGATGGCCTACGACGCCGTCCCCGCCGCCCTCGAGGGGATCGAGCGCCGCTGGGCGTGGATCCGCCAGGGCTATGAGGCAGACCTCGGGGAGGGCTACGACCCGCAGCGCTTCGACGAGGCCATCGCCCGCATCACGCCGACCTCGGACCTCGGCGAGGCCCTGGCGGATGCGGACATCGTGATCGAGGCCGTCCCGGAGAACCTGGAGCTCAAGCGCAAGGTGTGGGCCCAGGTGGGCGAGCTCGCCCCCGCCACGACCCTGTTCGCCACGAACACCTCCTCCCTGCTGCCCTCGGACTTCGCCGACGCCAGCGGCCATCCGGAGCGCTTCCTGGCCCTGCACTACGCCAACCGCATCTGGGCGCAGAACACCGCCGAGGTCATGGGCACCGCCGCCACCTCGCCGGAGGCCGTCGCGGGAGCCCTGCAGTTCGCCGAGGAGACCGGCATGGTCCCCGTGCACGTGCGCAAGGAGATCCCGGGCTACTTCCTCAACTCCCTGCTCATCCCGTGGCTGCAGGCCGGCTCCAAGCTGTACATGCACGGAGTGGGCAACCCGGCGGACATCGACCGCACCTGGCGCGTGGCCACCGGCAACGAGCGCGGCCCGTTCCAGACCTATGACATCGTGGGCTTCCACGTGGCCGCCAACGTCTCCCGCAACACGGGCGTCGACTGGCAGCTCGGCTTCGCTGAGCTGCTCGAGAAGAGCATCGCCGAGGGCCACAGCGGCGTGGCCGACGGCCAGGGGTTCTACCGCTACGGGCCGGACGGGGAGAACCTCGGCCCGGTGGAGGACTGGAACCTGGGCGACAAGGACACCCCGCTCGGCTGACCTCCTCCGCTGACGGATCAGGGGCCGTCCGGTGCGCACCACGCATCGGGCGGCCCCGTTGCGTGCCCCCGCCGCTTCCTTGTGGCATCCGTCACAGCGCACGTAGAGTCGGGCCATGACGACCTCCCGACTCCCCCTGCTCGGCGCCCTCGCCGTGGGCGCGCTCGCCCTCGCCGGGTGCGCGGGCGGCGGCGGCGCGGAGCCCTCCTCCCCCGCCCCCTCGTCGGCGTCGTCCACGACGACGGCGGCCTCGTCCGCCCCCACGTCGCCCGCGGCCAGCAGCTCCACGGAGAGCACGGGCGCGGCGGAGAGCACGGCCGGCGCCTCCGCCTCGGGCAGCCTGTCCCTCGAGATGCCCCCCGCGCTGGACGGGCAGCGGACCCTGGCCGTGCAGACCGCCGTCCAACGGGCCGCGGGGCCGGGGTCCGAGGTGGGGCTGAGCGCCGCCTCGCCGCTGGAGCGGCAGACGGAGCTGCGCCAGCGGGCCGCCGGCCTGGAGCAGGCGGTCGACGCCGGTGCGAGCCCGGCTTCCACCCGCAGCGCGGAACAGCAGGCCTGCCTGGACGCCACCCGCTCCGATCTGGAGCGGGACGCCGAGGCCGGGGCGGCGGACCTGGGGCTCACGGCCCAGCCGGAGACGGCCGCCACGACCGGCGGCGGGCCCACCACGACACCGGCGCCCTCCTTCACGGCGTCCCCCGACGCCGAGGTCACTCCGCTCGGCGTGCGCGTCACCGTGTACCCCACGGAGGAGGCCGCCCGCGCCGCCCTGGAGGACGCCCGAGCGGCGGGGCAGGCCTGCACCGGGGTGGACCTGGCCGGGCTCGGCGTGGAGAGCGTGACGCGGACCGAGCACGAGGGCGGCACCGCGTACACGGCGCTCCCGGCCCCCGGGGGGTCCGTCTACTCGCACCTCACGGCCGTGCAGGACGGCGCCCGCACCGTGGCCGTGGCCCAGGCCGACGCGGACGGCGGGGTGCCCGCGGACGCCGAGGACCGTGCGGCCTCGATCGTGGCCGACGTGCTCGCCGCGCTCGACGGCGAGGGCTGAGGACGGAGGGCCCTCAGCCCCGCAGACCCCCGAGCACCACGCCCGTGACGGCGTCGATCATCTGGTCCGGTCCCTGCTGGCCGGGGGCGCCGCGATCCGGCCGGTACCAGTCGACGATCGAGTTGATCATGCCGAGCGCCAGGCGGGCGAGGTTGCGCGGGCTCACGTCGGAGCGCACGGCGCCGACGGTCTGGGCGGCCTCGAGCAGGTCGCCCAGACGCCGGGTGATCTCGCGGCGGCGCTCGACGGCCGCCACCTCGACCGCCGAGTTCCCGCGCAGGCGCAGCAGCAGGGTCACCTCGGGCTGCTTCTCCGCCAGCACCCCGAGCGTGCCGCGGATGGCCGCCTCGACCTGCGCGCCGGCGTCGGCCCCGCTGGCCACCACATCGTCCAGGCACGCCTCGAGGGCGTCGAGCGCCTCCGTCACCGCGTGGTCGAGGATCGCCTCCTTGGACTCCACGTGGTGGTAGATCGCGGACTTGGAGATGCCCAGGTGGGCGGCGAGCATGCCCATGGACGTCGCCTCGTAGCCGTGCCGGTTGAAGAGCTCGACGCACTCGGCCAGCAGCGTCTGCCGGTCATAGCCGGGACGGCCGCGGCGCGGGGTGGGGCTGCTCTGGGGCACGGGGCTCCTTCGGGGGCGGGCGGACGCCGACGACGGCGCACCGGTCCACTCTACCGGGCACCCCGGCGTCGGGATCGGCCGCGGGGACGGGATCAGGCCTGGTCGCGCAGGTCGTAGATCCGCTTGAGCTTGCCGGAGGAGCGGGCCAGGGACTCCGGCTCCACCACGTTGATCATGCACGAGGAGCCGATCTTCGTCTTGATCTCCATGCGCAGGTGCGCGGCGCAGGCCTGGGCCTCCTCGAGGGTCGCATGATCGCGGCGCTCGATGTTCACGGCCATCTGGTCCATACGGTCCGGACGGGTGATCTCGAGGGTGAAGTGCGGCGACAGGGCCGGCTCCTTGAGGGCCAGCTCCTCGATCTGCGACGGGAACAGGTTCACGCCGCGCAGGATGATCATGTCGTCCGAGCGGCCGGTGATGCGGCCCATGCGGCGGTGGCCCGGGTGCGTGGTGCCCGGCAGCAGGCGGGTGAGGTCGTGGGTGCGGTACCGGATGATCGGCAGCGCCTGCTTGGTGAGCGAGGTGAAGACGAGCTCGCCGTGGCGGCCGGTCTCGAGGACCTCGTCCGTGAGCGGGTCGATGATCTCGGGGCGGAAGTGGTCCTCCCAGATGTGGGAGCCGTCCTTGGTGGCCGCGGACTCGCCGGCCACGCCCGGGCCCATGACCTCGGAGAGGCCGTAGATGTCCAGGGCGTCGAGGTCGAAGGTCTGCTCGATCTCGCGGCGCATCTCCTCGGTCCACGGCTCGGCGCCGAGGATCGCGACCTCGAGGGAGGACTCGCGCGGGTCCAGCCCGAGCTTCCTGAAGCCGTCCGCGATGGTCAGCAGGTAGGTGGGCGTGGAGAGGATGGCGCGCGGCTGGAAGTCGGTGATCAGCTGCACCTGCTTCTCCGTCTGCCCGCCGGACATCGGGATCACGGCCGCCCCGACGCGCTCGGCGCCGTAGTGGGCGCCGAGGCCGCCGGTGAACAGGCCGTAGCCGTACGCGTTGTGCACGCGGTCACCGGGGCGGATGCCGCCGGCGCGGAAGCAGCGGGCGACGAGGGTGGTCCACGTGGCCAGGTCGTCGTCGGTGTAGCCGACCACGGTGGGCTGGCCGGTGGTGCCGGAGGAGGCGTGGATGCGACGCAGCTCGGGGCCCGTGGCGGCGAAGGCGCCGAACGGGTAGCTCTTCCGCAGGAACTCCTTGTCCGTGTACGGGAACTTGGCGAGGTCCCCGAGCTCCGTGAAGTCCGAGGGGTGGACGCCGTGCGCGTCGAAGTGCTCCCGGTACGCGGGCACGTTCTCGTAGGCGTGGTGCAGGGTCCAGCGGAGGCGTTCGAACTGGAGCGCCTCGATCTGGTCCCGGCTCATCGTCTCCTCGGGGTCCGGGGCCCCGCGGTCGGCGGGGGCGGGCAGGGGTGCCGGCGTGTACGGGTTGGGGATCGAGGCCTCGAGCATGGCGTTCTCCTGGGGATGCGGGGTCGGGCGGCGGTCGACGACGGCGGCGCATCGGCGGGTGCGCCCGTCGGTCAGCGTCCGGGGGCGGGGATGGTGCGGGAGCGGCCGCGGAAGGCGGCCACCGGGGTGCCGTCGTCGGTGGTGACGGTGATGTCGTAGACGGCCGAGCGGCCGGCGGCGGCGACCAGGCGGCCCTCCGCGACGAGGGTCTGCCCGGCGCGGGTGGCCGCGAGGAAGTTGACGTCCACGCCGGAGGCCACGGTGAGGGTGGAGCCGTCCGAGGCGGGGTCGTTGCAGGTCAGCGCGAAGCACGTGTCCGCGAACGCGAAGACGGCGCCGCCGTGGGCCAGGCCGAAGCCATTGTGCTGGTCCTCGGTGAGCGTCATCCGGATGCGCGCGTGGTCCTTCTCGGCGGCCTCGAGGGTGACGCCGAGCCACCGTGCCACGCGGTCCTCCGCGAGCATGGGGTGGTGGGCGGTCTCGGTCATGGGCGGGCCTCCCTGCCGGCACGGGCGCGCCGGCGCGGCGGCGCAGAGAATTACTGAACGATCATTAGGTAACTCCCTGGATGTGACTCACGTCAAGTCCGGTCCGGTGTGTGACGCGCGCCGCCCCCACTTTGCCGCCGCCGGGGCGAGGCGCACCGGGACCGTGTGCGCGGGCCCTGCCCATCGCGTCCGCGACTCCTGTCTAGGGTGACGGCATGGTGACCTTCGCGCCGGACCGCGCCTCCTTCATGCTCAGCCCCTCGGACATCACCGCCGCCGCGACGTGCACGTACGGGTGGCTGCGCGGGACGGTGGACCCCGCGCTCGGGCGCGCCCCGCGGATCGGCGTGGCGGACGCGTTCCTCGAGCGGGTCTCCCGCCTCGGGGACGAGCACGAGTCCCGCGTGCTCGCGCGACTCGAGGCGGAGCACGGCGGGGACCAGGTGGTCCGGCTCGCCCGCCCGGAGCGCTACACGCCCGAGGGTGTGCAGGCCGCCCGCGAGCGCACCGCGGCGGCGTTGGCCGCGCGTCCCGCCGTCGTGTTCCAGGGGATGCTGCACGACGGCGCGTTCGGCGGCCTGGCCGACTTCCTCGTGCTCCGCACGGACGAGGAGCACCCCGAGGGTGCGTACGAGGTGGTGGACACGAAGCTGGCCCGGCATGCGCGGGTGACGGCGCTGCTGCAGATCGCCGCGTACGCGGACCTGCTGGACGGCATGGGCGTGCCGCGGGCGCGGCGGGGCAGCCTGTGGCTCGGGGACGGTTCCCGGCACGTCGCGGACCTGGACGAGGTGATCCCGGTGTACCGGCACCAGCGCTCCCGGCTGGAGGCGCTGCTGCGGGATCACGTGGCCGCCGGGGAGCCCGCCCGCTGGGGTGACGACCGCCTGAGCGTCTGCGGCGCATGCGAGGCGTGCGAGGAGGCCGTCGCCGAGCACCGGGACGTGCTGCTCACGGCGGGGGCCACGCGGTTGCAGCGCACCCGGCTGCGCGAGGCCGGCATCACGACCATCGAGCAGCTCGCGGCGTCCGTCGCACCGCCGGAGGGCATGGCCCGCCGCACGTGGGAGGCGCTGCGGGAACAGGCGGCGATCCAGCTGGAGCCGGCCGGGGCGGGCGGGCTGCCGGCGCATCGGATCGTGGACCCGCGCGCCGTGGCGGGGCTGCCGGCGCCGGACGCCGGAGACGTCTTCTTCGACTTCGAGGGGGACCCGCTGTGGGTCTCCGCGGACGGCAGCATGGAGGGCCTCGAGTACCTGTGGGGCTGGGTCGAGGCGCCGGGCGGGGACACCGCGCGCACCGCCTCGGCCGACTTCCGGTTCACGGGTCTGTGGGCGGACACCCGTGCCGCCGAGCGGGCGGCGCTCGAGCAGTTCGTGGCGTTCGTGGAGGCGCGGCGTGCGACCCACCCGGGGATGCGGATCTACCACTACGCCGCGTACGAGGTCACCGCGCTGAAACGGCTGACCGTGCGCCACGGCGTGGGCGAGCGCGAGCTGGACGACTGGCTGCGCGCGGGGCTGTTCGTGGACCTCTACTCCACGGTCCGCGCCGCCCTGCGGGCCGGTGTGCCGAGCTACTCCATCAAGAAGCTGGAGCCCCTCTACATGGGGGCGGAGCACCGGGCGGAGGACGGCGTCACGACGGCGGCGGACAGCGTCACCCAGTACCACCGGTACGTCGCCGCGCTGGAGGCCGGGGACACCGAGGTCGCGCGGGCGATCCGCGCCGACATCGAGGACTACAACCGGTACGACTGCGTCTCCACGGCGCGGCTGCGGGACTGGCTGCTGGAGCAGGTGGGGCGCACCGCCGAGCACGGCGCCACGGCACCCCGGCCCGACGACGATGAGCACCTCGTCGAGCCCGCCCCCGCCTTGGAGGGCGAGGACGCGCGCCTGGAGGCGGACCTCCTGGGCCTCCTGCCCACCGCGGACGACGCGGACGCCGTCCTGGACGACGAGCAGCGCGGCGTGGCCCTGCTCGCCGCCGGGCTGGGCTTCTACCAGCGCGAGGACAAACCCGTGTGGTGGGCCTTCTTCGACCGCGGCATCTCCCCGCCGGATGAGTGGCAGGACGCCCGCGCCAACGTCGTGGCGGACCGCGTGGACGTGGCCGAGCACTGGCACCGACCCAAGGGCGCTCGGACCTTCCAGCGGGTGCTGCGGATGACCGGCACCCTGGAGCCGGGGAGCTCGCTGCAGCCCGGAGCCGAGGCCATCACGGTGTACGAGGACGTCCCGGCGGACCGCCGCGACCTCCTCCAACCCAACGCGGTGCGCTGGGTCGGTGCCAAGGCCGTCGTGGAGGACGTCGAGGACCGCCCGGACGGCAGCTCCGTGGTGCTGCTGCGGGAGAAGATCCCCACGCAGGACGTGGAGCAGCATTCGGAGCTGCCCATGGCGGCGTTCGCCCACACGGTGGTGAACACGGACAAGCTCAAGGAGCGCCTGCGCGAGCGCGCCCGGACCGCGGTGCAGGCCGGCGGTCTGCCGGGATCGGGAGGCGACGCCGCCGCCCCGTCCACGGCCGCCTTCGACATCCTGGCGCGCCGCCCCCCGGCGACCGCCGGCCGCCCCCTGGCGGCCATCTCCACCGAGCTGCGCGAGGGCGACTCCGCGCCCGCTCCCGCCCGCCAGGGCTGGGAGGCGCTCGTGGAGGCGCTCGAGTCCGCGCGGGGCTCCTACGTCGCCGTCCAGGGCCCTCCCGGGACGGGCAAGACCCACGTGGGGAGCCACGCCGTGAAGGCCCTGCTCGAACGCGGGTGGAGCGTGGGCGTCACGGCCCAGTCCCACGCCGTGGTGGAGAACTTCCTGGGCAAGCTCGTGTCCATCGGGGTGCCGAAGAAACAGGTGCTCAAGGCGGAGAAGCGCGGCAAGGACGCGCCCGAGCGCCCCTGGGCCACGGTGTCGGACGCCAAGCCGTACATCGGCCTCCCCGGCCACGTCGTCGGCGGCACCGCCTGGACCTTCGCGCACGAGGACGTGCAGGAGTTCGACCTCCTGGTGATCGACGAGGCCGGGCAATTCTCCCTGGCGCACACCCTCGCCGCGGCGGCCATGGCCCGCACTGTGCTCCTGCTCGGCGACCCCCAGCAGCTGCCGCAGGTCACCAAGGGGACCCACCCCCAGCCGATTGGCGAGGCCGCGCTGAGCTGGCTGGCCGCCGACGAGCCGGTGCTGCGCGCAGACCGCGGCTTCTTCCTGGACACCTCCTGGCGTATGCACTCCGCGCTGACGGAGGCCGTCTCCACGCTCTCCTACGCCGGCGAGCTCGGCGCGAAGGAGGACGTCACGGACGCCCGCCGGCTCGACGGCGTGGAGCCCGGGCTGCACCCGTGGCCGGTCTCCCACACGGGCAACGCGGTGTCCTCGCCGGAGGAGGCCGCGGCCGTCGTCGAGATCGTCCGGTCACTGCTCGGCCGCACCTGGTCCACCGGCCCGGACGACCCCGGCCGACCGCTCGAGCCGTCCGACGTGATCGTGGTGGCCCCGTACAACGCGCAGGTCGCCACGGTCCGGGAGACGCTCGACGCCGCCGGCCTCGAGGGCACCACCGTCGGCACCGTGGACAAGTTCCAGGGCCGGGAGGCCGCCGTCGCGATCCTGACGATGGCGGCGTCCTCACCGCAGGAGGTGCCGCGCGGGCTGGACTTCCTCCTGAACCGGAACCGGCTCAACGTGTCGATCTCGCGCGGGCAGTGGGCCGCCTACCTCGTCCACTCCCCCGCCCTCGCGGACGCGCTGCCCACCAGGCCCGAGGACCTGCCGATGATCGGCGCGTTCCTGCGGCTCGTGCACCGCTGACTCAGTCGGTGGTCCCCTGGCGCAGCAGGAACCGCTGCAACTTGCCGGAGGGGGTCTTGGGCAGCCGGTCCACGAAGTGCACCCGGCGCGGGTAGGCGTGCTTGGAGTACTCGTCGCGGACCTTCGCCTGCAGCTCGGCCGCCAGGGCGTCCGAGTCCGCGACGGCCCCGGCGGGCACCACGAACGCCACGACCTCCTCGCCGCGCACCCCCTCCGGGTCCGGCAGGCCGACGACGGCGACCTCCTGCACCCGCGGGTGGTCGATGAGCACGGACTCCACGTCGAACGGGCCGATCCGGTACCCGGCGGCGAGGATCACGTCGTCGTCCCGGGAGGAGAAGAAGAACCAGCCGTCGTCGTCCTGCCGGGCGGTGTCCCCGGTCAGGTACCAGCGGCCGTCCGGGGTGAAGCGCTCCGCGGTCTTCTCCGGCTCCCCGAGGTAGCCGGGGAACCAGAACAGGGGCGAGGCCGCGTCGATCGCGATCTGCCCGTCCCGGATCTCCGCGGCGATCCCCGGCAGGGGCACACCCATCGAACCCGGGCGGGGCGGCGCGGCCAGCTCGGGGTGCGCGAGGGTGCAGATGACCATGCCCAGCTCGGTCTGGCCGTAGTGGTCGCGGATCTCCGTGCCGAGGGCCGCCCGGCCCCACTCGAGCACGGACGGCGGCAGCGGCTCCCCCGCCGTGGACACGCGCCGCAGCCGCAGCGGGGCGTCCTCGGTGACCTCCCCGGCCTTGGCCAGCGCGCGGAACATCGTGGGGGCGCCGGCGAGGTTCGTGATGCCCTGCGAGCGGATCACCTCGACCATGGTCGCCGGGGAGAAGGCGCCGCGGTACTGCACCGAGGTCGCCCCGAGCACCAGCGTGCCGACGATCCCGTAGTACAGCCCGTACGCCCAGCCGTGGTCGGCCGCGTTCCAGAACAGGTCCTCGGGGCGCAGGTCCACCGCGCACGTGAGGTAGACGGCGAACGCGGCGGCCGCGCGCAGCGGCACGGGCACCCCCTTGGGGCGGCCGGTGGTGCCGGAGGTGAACAGCAGGGCGATCGGCCCGTCCCCGCCGACGGCGACGTCCTCGGCCAGCGGCGCGGAGTCCGCGAGCGCGTCCCACTCCGGGCCGGTGCGGATGATCTCGATGCCCGGGATGTCCGTGAGCTTCTCCGCCTGGCGGGGTTCGGCGACGACGAGCCGCGCCGCCGCGCCCTCGATGCGCATCCGCGCGGCACCCGCGGCGAACGCGGTGAACAGCGGCACGTGCACGGCCCCGAGCCGCCACAGGGCCAGCAGCGTGACGACGAGCTCCTCCCGTTTGGACATCATCACGGGGACGCGGTCGCCGTGCGTGACGCCGCGGGCGGCGAGGCCGGCGGCGAGGCGGCGCGAGCGGTCGGCCAGCTCGCCGAAGGTGAGGTCGACGGCGGACATGTCCTCCGCCACGAACCGGAACGCCACGGCGTCGGCCGGCCAGCGGTCGCAGAGCAGGTGGGCGGCGCAGGCGTCCGGGGTCTCGACGTCGGCGACCCACCCGGCCATCAGCCGGTCGATCGTCCCGGCCTCGTGGGCCTGCCCGGTCCGTTCCGTCATCTCGGTCTCCTCATCCCTCGCGGCACGCCGACGCCGGGCGACGGCGACGTCAGCCACGGTAGGTCCACCGCGCCCCGGGCCACCGGGCGCGTCCGCATGTTGCACTCGCCACCCCGTCGCGGCTGAGGGCAGGATGGCGCCATGACTGATCTCGATCCCGCCACCCCTCGCCCCTCAGGGACGCGCGCGGACGCCCCGCCCCGGACCGACGTCGCGCTGCGCCCGGTGGCCGCCGACGACGCCGACTTCCTGTGGACCTGGATCCACGGCGCCGAGGACCCCGAGTGGAAGTCGTGGGACGCCCCCTACTTCCACGCCGCGGACACGGCCGCCCCGCCGAGCCGCGCGGACTTCGACGCCGACCACGCGCGCCGGCGCGTCGGCGACCCTGACGTCCGGGTCGTCACGGTGGACGGCACCCCCGTCGGTCTCGTGACCCGCACGGAGCAGCATCCGGCGGGCGCGGGCTGGTGGGAGCTCGGCATCCTGTTGTTCGACCCGACCACGTGGGGCCGCGGCGTCGGGCGGGCGGCGCTCACGCTGTGGTCGGACGCGTCGTTCGCGGAGACGGACGCGCACCTGCTGAGCCTGGTCACGTGGTCCGGCAACGCGCGGATGATCGCGTCGGCGGTCCGCGTCGGGTACACCGAGGTCGCCCGCATCCCCGAGGCGCGCTCCTGGGAGGGCCGGCGATGGGACTCGGTGCAACTCGCGGTGCTGCGGCGAGACTGGTGGCCGGCGTCGACGGACGGCTGAGGACGGACCCGGCCCTCGCCTTCGTCGGGCGTCCGCGGCGCCTGCCAGAATGGGGGCCATGACCTCACAGCCCGCGTCCACCGCCCACCGCCGTTCCCTCGCCGAGGCCGGCATCGCCCTCGGCCCCCTGGACGGCCGCTACCGCGCGGCGGTGGAGCCGCTCGTGGAGCACCTGTCCGAGGCGGCGCTGAACCGCAACCGCATCCACGTGGAGGTCGAGTGGTTCATCCACCTGGCCGAGCACCGCGTGCTGCCGGGTCTCGAGCCGCTCACGGCCGAGCAGCAGGCGGGCCTGCGGGCGATCGTCACGGACTTCGACGCGGAGTCCGTGGCCGAGCTGGCGGCCACCGAGAAGGTCACGGTGCACGACGTGAAGGCCGTCGAGTACTTCATCGCCGACCGCCTCGAAGGGCTGGGCCTGGGCCGGCTGAAGCCGCTCGTGCACTTCGCGTGCACCTCCGAGGACATCAACAACCTCGCCTACGCGGTGGGCGTGCGCGACGCCGTCGAGCAGGTCTGGCTGCCGGCCGCCCGCGCCGCCGTGGCCACCGTCTCCGCGATGGCCGCCGAGGCCGCCGAGACCCCCATGCTCTCCCGCACGCACGGCCAGCCGGCCACGCCCACCACGCTGGGCAAGGAGATGGCCGTGTTCGTGCACCGTCTGACCCGCCAGACCCGGCGCATCGCCGGCCAGGAGTACCTGGGCAAGATCAACGGCGCCACCGGCACCTACGCCGCCCACCTCGCCGCCGCCCCGGACGCGGACTGGCCGGCCCTGTCCCGGTCCTTCGTGGAGCACCTCGGCCTCACCTGGAACCCGCTGACCACCCAGATCGAGTCCCACGACTGGCAGGCGGAGCTGTACGCCGACGTCGCGCGCTTCAACCGGATCCTCCACGGCTTCTGCGTGGACGTGTGGAGCTACATCTCCATCGGCTACTTCGCGCAGATCCCCGTGGCCGGCGCGACCGGCTCCTCCACCATGCCGCACAAGGTGAACCCGATCCGCTTCGAGAACGCCGAGGCCAACCTCGAGCTCTCCTGCGCCCTGCTCGACTCGCTGGGCGCCACCCTCGTGGAGTCCCGTTGGCAGCGCGACCTCACGGACTCGACGTCGCAGCGCAACATCGGCGTGGCCCTCGGCCACTCGGTGCTCGCCCTGACCAACGTCACCAAGGGCATGGGCCAGCTCCAGGTCGCCGCGCCCGTACTGGCGGAGGACCTCGACACGAACTGGGAGGTGCTCGGCGAGGCCGTCCAGACCGTGATGCGTGCCGAGGCGATCGCCGGCGTCGAGGGCATGGACAACCCCTACGAGCGCCTCAAGGAGCTGACCCGCGGCCACCGCGTGGACGGGGCGCGCATGCGCGAGTTCGTGCAGGGCCTCGGCCTGTCGGAGGCGGCCCAGGCGCGCCTGCTGGAGCTGACCCCGGCCGGGTACACCGGCGTGGCGGCGGAGCTGGCCAAGGAGTTCGGCCCCGCGCAGGGCTGACCGGGCCGCCTGACGGGGGACGATGGGCGGGTGCTGCTTCCGTCTCTCACCGTGTGGCTGCTGTCCGCCACCCCCAAGGACCCCGCCGAACTCGAACGGGACGTGCCCGAGCCGATCGACGCGCACGGCGAGCTCGCCGAGGCGATCACCGCGGCGATCACCGCCGTGGACCTCGTGGGCGTGTTCTTCTTCGCGATCTCGGGTGCGGTGCTCGCCGTGCGCAAGGGCTATGACATCGTCGGCTCCCTGCTGCTGGCCCTCATGGTGGGCACGGGCGGCGGCGTCGTCCGTGACCTCGTGGTCGGCCGGGACGTGCCCGCCGCCTTCGACAACCCCTGGTACCTGATCCTGCCGGCGGTCGCGTCGCTGGCGGTGTTCCTCCGGATCTTCGACGGCGAGCGCGGCCACCACGCCGTCATGGCCTTCGACGCCATCGGCCTGGCCGTGTACTGCGTGGTGGGCACGCGCATCGCCCTGCTCGCCGGCCTGAGCCCGGTCGCCGCCGCGGTGCTGGGCCTGGTGACCGCCGTCGGCGGCGGCATCCTGCGCGACGTCGTCGCCGGGGAACCGCCCGCCGTGTTCGGCGGGCGCGGCTGGTACGCGCTGCCGGCCATCCTCGGCGCGGGCACGACGGCGGCCCTCGGCCAGGCGGAGGTCCTGAACCCGCTGACCTCGGCGGCGGTGATGGTGCTCGTGCTCGTGCTGCGCGTGGTGTCGCTGCGCAGGGAGTGGCTCGCCCCGGGGGCCGAGATCTCGGGGGCGACCCAGCGCCAGCGCCTGGATCCGCACGACGAGCCGCCCGTGCCGGACATCCGCGACCGCAAGGGCAGGGACGGGCCGCCCGCCGACCCCGGCGAGGACGGCCCCCCGGCGAACGAGGAGACGCCCGGAACCGACGAAGACGTCACACCTCCGGGGACACCCGGGTGAACAAACGAGTCACCGCGCGGGCCGCACGGGACAATGGCCGGTGAACCCCGGACTCGACGGAAGGAGCCGCCGTGGACGTGCAGCAGTTCTTCGCCACCCTCACCGACGTCCCGTGGCTGCTCACGACCCTGGACCTGATCGGGATCTTCTTCTTCGCCACCTCGGGGGCGCTGCTGGCGGCACGCAAGCAGTTCGACCTGGTGGGCTCGCTGGCGCTGTCCCTGCTGGCGGGCCTGGGCGGCGGCTTCACGCGGGACATCCTGCTGGACCGCGGCCTGCCCGCGTCCCTGGAGAACCCGGTCTACCTGGCCCCGCCCGTGCTGGTGTCCCTGCTCGTGTACGTCAAGGTGATCCACCCGAATCGGCTGAACCTGACCATCACCCTGTTCGACGCCGCCGGGCTTGCCCTGTTCACGGTGTCCGGCGTGCTGCTGGCGCACTCGATGGGCGTGCACCCGGTGTCCACGGTGGTGATCGCGATGGTCACGGCGCTGGGCGGCGGTGTGCTGCGGGACATCGTCGCCAACGAGGTGCCCTCCATCTTCGACCCCCGCGGCGTCTACGTGCTCCCCACGTTCCTGGGCGCGGTGCTGGCGACCGTGGTGGCGATGAACGGCGCGCTCAACGCGTTCACGGGCTTCCTCATCGCGTTCCTGATCTTCGCGGTGCGGATGATCGCCTACCGCTACCAGTGGCGGTTCTTCGGCGCGGAGATCTCCCAGGACAAGGAGTCCCTCGAACGTCTGCGGCGCCTGGCCACGCAGGCGCAGGAGGCGGCCGCCCGCCGGGTGGAGCGCACCCTCGAGCGCCGGCTGCGCTCCCCCGGCGCCCCCGCCTTCCCCGACGAGGACACGCACGGGTCCTACGGCCCGCGGCAGGAGTACGAGGACCAGGTGCGGGTGGACGACTACGACCCGCAGACCCAGACGATCACCGTCGTCGACCCCGCCTCACACCAGCAGGTGCGCCTGGACCGCGGCACCGGCGTCATGGACGTCACCGACCTGCGCACCGGGCGCACGCGCAGCTTCGACGACCCCGAGCACGACTGGATCGCGGACGACCCGGAGGACCCGAGGGGCTGAGGGATGCGGTGGGCCCGACGCCGGGCCGCGCACGCGCACCCCGCGCACAGGTCTATGCTGAGAGTCCATGACCGGCACGCATGAGACCGCCCGCCCCGCCAGCACCACCACGGAGGCCGCGGCCTCCGGCCCCCTCCACCGCGTCGGATTCGACCGCGCGAAGTACATCGAGCTCCAGTCCCAGCACATCCAGGAGCGCCGCCGCCAGATCGGCGGGAAGCTGTACCTGGAGATGGGCGGCAAGCTCTTCGACGACCTGCACGCCTCCCGCGTCCTGCCCGGCTTCACCCCGGACAACAAGATCGCGATGCTGGACCGCATCAAGGACGAGACCGAGATCCTGGTGTGCTTCAACGCCAAGGACCTCGAGCGGAACAAGGTCCGCGCGGACCTGGGCATCACGTACGAGGACGACGTCCTGCGCCTCGTGGACGTGTTCCGGGAGCGCGGGTTCCTGGTGGAGCACGTGGTGGTCACGCAGCTGGAGGACGCCAACCACCGTGCGCTGGCGTTCCTCGAGAAGCTCGAGCGCCTCGGCCTGAAGGTGGCCCGCCACCGCGTGATCCCCGGCTACCCGCACGCCATGTCCACGATCGTCTCGGAGCAGGGCTTCGGCGCCAACGAGTGGTCCGAGACCACGCGGGACCTCGTCGTCGTGACGGCCCCCGGCCCGGGCTCCGGCAAGCTGGCGACGTGCCTGAGCCAGGTGTACAACGACCGGCAGCGGGGCATCCCGGCCGGCTACGCGAAGTTCGAGACGTTCCCCATCTGGAACCTGCCGCTCGAGCACCCGGTGAACGCCGCCTACGAGGCCGCCACCGTGGACCTGGACGACATCAACCTGATCGACCCGTTCCACCTGGCCGAGTACGGCGAGCGGGTGACGAGCTACAACCGCGACGTCGAGGTGTTCCCGCTGCTGTCCGCGCTGCTGGAGAAGGTCACGGGCACCACCCCGTACAAGTCCCCCACGGACATGGGCGTGAACATGGCCGGCGCGGCGATCGTGGACGACGAGGTGTGCCAGGAGGCCGCGAAGCAGGAGATCATCCGGCGCTACTACAAGGCTCAGGTCAACGAGGCTCTGGAGGGCGCGGACGACACCGAGTCCGAGCGCGTGGCCCTGGTGATGTCCAAGCTGGGTCTGAGCTCGGAGGACCGCCCGGTGGTGGGTGCCGCACAGTTGGTGGCCGAGCGCACCGGTGAGCCCGGCGCGGCCGTGCAGCTGGCGGACGGCACCCTGGTGACCGGCAAGACCTCGGAGCTGCTGGGCTGCTCCGCCGCGGTGCTGCTCAACGCCCTCAAGGTGCTGGCCGGCATCGAGGACGACGTGCACCTGCTCTCCCCCGCCTCGATCGAGCCGATCCAGACGCTCAAGACCGTGCACCTGGGCTCCAAGAACCCGCGGCTGCACACGGACGAGGTGCTGATCGCGCTGTCCGTGTCCGCGGCGACCGACGAGAACGCGAAGGCGGCCGTCGAGCAGCTGGCGAGCCTCGAGGGCTGCGACGTGCACACGACGACGATCCTCGGCTCCGTGGACGAGGGAATCTTCCGGTCCCTGGGGATGCTCGTGACGAGCGAGCCGAAGTTCCAGAAGAAGGGGCTGTACCGGAAGCGGTGAGGCGAGGCGGTTCTTGCGACGAGCCTTGCGATATGGCCCCTTCCGGGGCGTTATAGGGGCCATATCGCAGGGCTCATCGTCCCGTGAAGGCAGACCACGACGCCGGCGCGCGCCGCCGCCTCACTCCCCCGGCAGTCCCGGCGGCAGCACCGCGCCGCGACGGGTGGCCTGGCGACGCATGAGACGGGACAGATCCCCGACGAAGCGGGGCCAGCCGCCGCGTGTGAAGACCTCGCCCGCGACCCAGGTGACGGCCCAGTCGTCGGCTTCGAGGCCACGCCTGCGCGCCCGGTCCCGCTGCCACTGAGCCCGATCCGTACGGTGCTGGTCGCCGTCGAACTCGAGGCACAGCCGCAGTTCCTCCCAGGCCAGGTCCACGCGGACCGTCTCCCCGGAGCTCAAGCGGATCGGGGGATTCACCTGAGGCTCGGGGAATCCCGCCTCGTGGAGCCGATGCCGTAGCCGCGACTCCGGCGGAGAATCCGCGCCCGTGCGCAACAGGTCCAGCACGGCGCGGGCCCGCACGATGCCGCGGACGTTCTTCCGTGCGTGCGCGAGACGCCGCATCTGCTCCACCGTGGTGGCCCGGGGAGGCAGGTGACCGAGACGGCGCGCCTCCGCCCCGTGCGGTGACGGCAGCAGGCTATCCCCAGCGACCACGAGGTCCTCGACAGAGAGGTGATGGGCGAGGTCCACCCAAGTCCAGGCGGGGGCGGTCAGACGCAGACCCCGGTACTCGATCACGGGTGCGTCCGGCTGGAGCTGGTGCATGACCAGGCCCGACCGACTCGTCCGTCCTCCGCAGCCGCGCTCCTTCGCGAGATGGACTCGCGGATCCTCGAGCAGCCGGCCCGGGATCCACATCCCCCAGATCCGCGCGGCCGTGGCGTGGGAGAACACCCCCGAGGGGTTCAGCGACTGGACGGCGCGCAGATAGTCCGTCCACGTGGCCTCCACGTCCCGGCTCATGCGCATGCCGTGGCCGACCGGGACCAGGTCCGGTGCGCGGAGCCGGGCGCGGCTCAGGCCGGCGTCTCGCCCCTCCGGGACGGTCAAAATCGTAGGAAGCGTCGGGGCGAGAGGAGCGAGGGATCGCGGCATGCGACCAGGCTGGTGCTCCGCGCGCTCACTGGGAGCAGGCGGACTCCGACCTGTGGACCACGGACCGGCCGCACGCACCTGTGCAGGAGACCGTCCAGCATCGCCCCCACCCACCCCCTGTGACGAGCCCTGCGATATGGCC
>NZ_JXSP01000028.1:0-43759 GCF_000946635.1 Micrococcus sp. MS-ASIII-49 | reverse complement strand
CCATATCGCAGGGCTCGTCACTCAGCAGGGGGTCTGCGCGTAACCGGTCCGGGTCAGCCCACCCGCGTCACGCCGATGGTGTGGTCGGTGGTGAACTCCTCCAGGGCCCACTCGCCGTTGAACCGCCCCAGACCGGAGTTCCGGGCGCCGCCGAAGGCCACGTGCGCCTCGTCCTGCACGGTCATCTCGTTGATGAAGCTCATGCCCGCCGCCAGTCCGTCCGCGAAACGCAGCCCGCGGTCCAGATCCTGCGTGAAGACGGCCGAGGAGAGGCCGTACTCGTGGTCGTTGGCCAGCTCGAGCGCATGGGCCTCGTCACGGGCCTTGAGCACCACCGTCATGGGGCCGAAGATCTCCTCACGCGCGATGTCCATGTCGGCCGTGGCGTCCACCCAGACGAAAGGCGGCACCACACGGCCCTGGATCTCGCCGCCCACGAGCGCCCGGGCACCGTCCGCCTCCGCCGACGCGATCTTCTTCCTGAGGCTCTCGACCTGGGAGTCGTTGATGATCGGCCCCACCAGGACGCCCTCCTCAGCAGGGTCGCCGACCTTGAGCGCCTTCACCGCGCCCTCGTACTTGGGCAGGAACTCGTCGTAGACAGACTCGTCCACGATCACGCGCTGCACCGACATGCAGATCTGCCCGGAGTGGAGGTAGCCGCCGAGCACGGCCTGGTCGACCGCTGCGTCGAGGTCGGCGTCGTCGAGCACCACGAGCGGCGCGTTCCCGCCGAGCTCGAGCGCCACCTTCTTGATGGTGTCCCCGGTGACGGCGTTCGCGGCCACCTGTTTGCCCACAGCAGTGGAGCCGGTGAAGGAGATCAGGCGCGGCACGGGGTGCGTGACGAAGGCGTCACCGATCTCGGAGCCGGAGCCCACCACGACGGACAGCACGCCGGCGGGCAGTCCTGCCTCCTCGAAGACGCGGGCGATCAGGGTGCCGCCCGTGACCGCGGTGTCCGACGCAGGCTTGAGGACCACCGCGTTGCCCAGCGCGAGCGCGGGAGCCACGGAGCGCTGGGACAGGTGCAGCGGGAAGTTCCACGGTGAGATGACCCCGACGACGCCGACCGGCTTGCGGTACACGCGCGTCTCGCGGTTCCGCGTGTTGGAATCGAAGATCTTCCCGTGCACGCGGGTGGGGAAGCTCGCAGCCTCCTGGGTGATGGCGATCGCGAGGTTGACCTCGGTGTCCGCCTTGATGCGGGTGGAGCCGGCCTCCTTCACGAGCCAGTCGATGACCTCGTCGCGGCGCTCTTCGAGGATCTCGGCCGCACGACGCAGGACGGCGGCGCGGTCCTTCGGCGGCGTGGCGGCCCACTCCTCCTGGGCCGCGGCGGCGGCGCGGTAGGCCTCGTCGAGGTCCTCCGCGGTGGCGAGGGCGAACTCGGCGACGACGTCGTCGGTGTAGGGGTTGATGTCCGACGCACGGTCACCGGTGGCGCCATCACGCCACTGGCCGGCGATGAACTGCTGGTCCACACGGTTGCCGTGGAACGTGGCGGGGGTAAAGGTCGTGGGGGTCATGAGGTGCTCCTATCGTTTGGAGGTGGGCGTCTAGGTTCTGGGGTCCGGTCAGTCCTGGCCGAAGACCACGACCGGCTTGAGCGTGACGCCGGACTTGGAGTCCTCGAAAGCGTCATTGATCTGCTCGAACGGGTGGGTCTTCACGAGCCTGTCGAACGGGAACTCACCCGCGGCGTGCAGGGCCATCAATCGCGGCACGAAGACCTGGGGGATGGAGTCGCCCTCCACGACCGCGCGGATGGTGACGCCCTTGGGCAGGTTCGTGCCGATGTCGAAGGAGGCCTGGGTGCCCAGTGCGGCCGCGCCGACCACGGCGAGGACGCCGCGCGGGGCCAAGGAGTCGACGACGTCCCCGAATATCGCGGCGACGCCGGTGGTGTCCACGGCGTACTCGGCACCGCCGCCGGTGATCTCCTGGATGCGTGCGGCCACAGGGTCGCCGGCCTTGAACGTGTGGGTGGCCCCGAGCTCCTCACTGAGGCGGAGGCGGTCCTCGTGCATGTCCACGGCGATGATCGTGCCCGCGCGGGCGACCTTCGCGGCCATCACCGCTGAGAGACCGACTGCACCAGCGCCGAACACGACCACGGTGGCGCCAGGTTCGGGGCGGAGCACGTTCAGCACGGCGCCGGCGCCGGTCTGGATGCCACAGCCCAGAGGCGCGAGGGTCTCGAGAGGGGCGTCCGCGCCGACCTTGACCGCGCAGCGAACCGGCACGTTGGCCAGGGCCGCGAACGAGCTCTGACCGAAGAAGTGGGAGGAGACCTGCTCGTCGTCGCGCGTGAAGGCGGACGAACCGTCGGTGCGCCGCCCCCCCGAAGTTGAGGCTGAAGAAATCCTTGCAGTAAGCCGGCGCGCCCTCCATGCATGCGCGGCAGTGACCACAGGTGCTGTAGGACAAAAGCACCCGGTCTCCGGGGGCGAAGTCGACGACGCCGGCCCCCACCTCCTCGACGACGCCAGCACCTTCGTGTCCGAGGACGGCCGGCAGCGGAGTGGGATACCACTGGTCGCGGACGATGGCGTCTGTGTGGCAGACGCCCGAAGCGACCATGCGAACGCGGAGTTCATCGGGGCGAAGCTCGTCGATCTCCACCTCCATGAGGGTCAGCGGGGTCTCGGCGGCGGTGGCGACGGCGGCAGTGGTCTTCATGGGAGCCCTCCCTGGGTGCTGCGGTTCGGCGGGGATGCCAGTTGCTTCAGTCCATCCCCCGTGGCCGGGGCTTGGCCAGGGTGGGCGTCCGACTGAGTTGCCGCCGGACGAATAGCGTCTGCGGTGCAGCAGCCCGTGGGCGAGTCGGTCCCGCGAGCCCACGGGTGCCCGTGACAATGGGCCGGAGTTCTTGAGGAAGGACCGTCCCCGAAGCAGACGGGAGCCTCCGGAGAACACTCCCGTTGACGAAACGGGGGCTGCAGAGGCGATTTCGTTCGCGAAACGGGCCAGGAGAAGCCCCTGGCCCCGGGAGAGCGGTTCAGGTGGCCCCTGCGATGCGTCGGAGCCTCCTGGCTTCCACAGAACTGATGACGCGGGCGGCGACATCGGCCGGGTCTTCGTGTTCCCAGAACCGGAGGACCAGCCAGCCGCGCTCAGTGAGGACGCGTGTGGTCTCGGTGTCGCGATCCCGGTTGCGTTGCACTTTCTCGGCCCAGTAGGCGTTGTTCGCTTTCGGCCGCGTGTAGTGCGCGGGACAACCGTGCCAGAAGCAGCCGTCGATGAACACCGCGATCTTCACCGGGCGGAAGAGGAGGTCGGCCGTGCGACGGAGATCTTTTTCCGGGCGAGCGTTGACGCGGTACCTGAGGCCGGCTGCGTGGACGAGCCGCCGGACGAGGAGCTCGGGCTTGGTGTCGCGGCCCTTGTTCGACTGCATCGATGCCCGCACGCCAGGAGTCGACGCCCAAGTCGAAGTCATACCGGAGATGGTAGCCGGCACGCCGTCGGCACGGGCGTTCGCCGACGGGACGCCACGGGCCGGCTAAGGTATTCCGCATGCCTGTGGCCCCCTCTTCCGACTCCTCGCCCACGCCAGAGGACAGGTCGATCATCACCGTCCTGGATCTGTTCGCCGGGGCAGGCGGGCTGAGTGCGGGTCTCGAGTCGGCGTCCAAGCGGTTCCGGACCGTCACCGCCGTGGAGATGGAGCCGCGGGCTGCCGCGACGTTCCAGGCCAACCACCCCGGCGCGCACGTCCACTGCGGCCGCATCGAGGACTGGCTGCAGGAGGAGAGTGTCCCCCAGGTCGATCTGGTGGTCGGGGGGCCACCGTGCCAGGGGTTCTCCGCGCTGGGGAAACAGGCGCTCGACGATGAGCGGAACTCGATGTGGCGTCACTACGCCGCGGCGGTCGCCGCGGCGAGGCCCCGCTTCTTCGTCATGGAGAACGTCCCCCAGTTCATGACCTCCCCGGAGTATGCGTTGTTCAAGGAGCTAGTGGAGGAGGATGGCCCGCTGAAGGAGTACGACTTCACGGCGGAGGTCGTGAACGCCGCCGACTACGGGGCTGCACAGAAGCGGCGTCGCGCCATCGTCATCGGATATAGGAAGGACGTGGGGGACCCTGGACGGCCGGTCGTGACGCACGGTCCCACCGCACGGGCCACGTACAGGACCGTCCGGAACGTCATCGGCGGGCTCCCGGCGACGACGCCCCTCCCCGAGGGGCGGACCTACGAGTTCGAGGGGAAGACCTTCCGTGGACCCTTCCAGACCTCCGAGCTGCACGTGGACCGCAACTACAGCGACCTATCTCGTAAACGTTTCAAAAAAATTAAAGAGGGGGGCAACCGATTCCAACTACCCACGGAACTCCAATGCGAAGCCTGGAAGAAACACACCACGGGCAGCGGTGACGTCATGGGGCGCCTCCACTGGGACCAGCCCTCGGTGACCATCCGGACCGAGTTCACCAAGCCGGAGAAGGGGCGTTATCTCCACCCCGTACTGGACAGGGCCATCACCCCGCGGGAAGGGGCACTGCTCCAGGGGTTCACGGAGGAGTACCTGTTCGTCGGGTCGGTGACGCAGATCGTCAAGCAGATCGGCAATGCCGTGCCGATCCCGCTCGGAGCCGCGATCGGCAGACTGCTGCTGCCCCACTGGGCCGACCACTGACATCCAGCCCACCCCGAAGGACCCCGGCACAGGACTTCTATAGTGGTTCGGAGCGTCGCCGGCCGGCGGCGCCCGAGCACGATTCGTCTGGAGCCCTTCGATGACCACGGACACGTTCCCCGCCGGAGCAGGAGCCGTCCCGCGGCGGAAGCTCATCGAGGTCTCCCTCCCCCTCGAGGACGTCAATCAGGCCTCCGCGCATGAGAAATCCGTGCCCCGCAAGGGACATCCGGCGACCATGCACCTCTGGTGGGCGCGCCGCCCGTTGGCTTCTGCCCGCGCCATACTGTTCGCCCAGCTCGTGGACGACCCTTCCTCCCATCCGGACCGCTTCCCCACGGAGGAGGACCAGCGCCGGGAACGGGAGCGGCTCCACGACATCATCCGACGCTTGGTGCGCTGGGAGAACATCGACGACCACGAGCTCATGAGCGAGGCCCACGCGGAGATCCTCGCCTCGACGGATGGGAACCCCCCGGCGATTCTGGACCCGTTCGCCGGCGGTGGCACGATCCCCCTTGAGGCGCAGCGACTGGGCTTGGAGGCCCACGCGAGCGACCTCAACCCCGTGGCCGTGCTGATCAATAAGGCCCAGGTCGAGATCCCCCCAAGATTCGCAGGCCTTCCCCCTGTCCACCCCGGCGCCGCCGAGGAACGTCTGGGCGACTGGCCCGGGGCCGGCGGCCTGGCGGAGGACGTACGCCGCTACGGCGCCTGGATGCGTGAGCGCGCACTCGAACGCATCGGGCATCTCTACCCCACGGTCACGGTCACCGATGAGCGCACGGGGGCGACGTCGGAGACCACGGCCATCGCCTGGATCTGGGCGCGGACGGTCACCTGTCCCAACCCCGCCTGTGGCATCGAGATGCCCCTGGTCCGCTCCTGGTGGCTGGGTAAGAAGAAGGGTAAGCAGGCGTACGTGGTCCCTAGTGTCGTGGATGACCCCGATGCCCCCTCGGGTCGTAGCGTGCAGTTCTCCATCGGGCATGATCCGAGCACGGGCCCGACGACGGAGACCGACGGGACTGTGGGGCGAACCGGCGCTCAGTGCATTGCTTGCGGGACGGCAGTCCCTTTGAAGTACATCCGCGCCGAAGGCAAATCAGGGCGAATGCGTCAAGTACTGATGGCAGTGGTCGGGTCAGGGAATCGCCGACGTCTCTACTTGGCACCGCATGAGCTCCAGTCCAAGGCTGCTGACGTCAGCCGCCCTCCCCGCTCGCCCCAAGGGTCCTTGCCCGCCCATCCCAGGGACTTCAAGACACCGAATTATGGGATGAAGGAATGGCCCGACCTGTTCACCAACCGGCAGCTGGTCGCGCTGACGACCTTCAGTGACCTTGTCACTGAGGCCCGTGAACAGGTGCTCGCAGATGCACTCGAAAGCGGCAGGCCCGAAGGTGAACGCCTCGCCGACGGCGGGTCCGACGCCGCCGCCTACGCGGACGCCGTCACCACGTACCTCGCGTTCGCGATTTCCAAACTGGCGGATTGGTCATCGACCATTTGCTCATGGATCTCCCCGATAGAGGGTGTGCGCAGCACCTTCGCCCGCCAGGCAATACCGATGGTGTGGGACTACACCGAGATCAATCCGTTCTCCTCATCGGTCGGGAATTTCGAGTCACATGTTGTCTGGGTGGCATCTGCCGTGGACCGCCTCAGTCCGGTTGGAGCAGGTCATGCGGAAGTGACCCAGGCCGACGCGTCCAGCCGGTCCTACTCGGACGTCCTCGTGGCCACGGATCCTCCCTACTACGACAACATCGGCTATTCCGACCTGTCAGACTTCTTCTACGTCTGGCTACGCCGTTCCATCCGGGACGTCCACCCCGGGCTGTTCTCAACCATGCTGGTGCCGAAGACGGAGGAGCTCGTCGCGAACCCCTACCGCCACGACGGGAAGGAAGGTGCGTCGAAATTCTTCGAGGAGGGCTTCCAGCGCGTCTTCGCACGCGCCCGTGAGGGCGCCTCTGAGGACTTCCCCATCACCGTCTACTACGCGTTCAAACAGCAGGAGCTCGCGTCCGAGGGTGTGACCTCCACCGGCTGGGCCACCCTCCTCGAGGGTATGATCGGCGCCGGCTGGACCATCACCGCCACCTGGCCTGTGCGTTCAGAGCGAGCGGGCCGCATGGTCAGCGTGGGGACCAACGCCCTCGCGTCGTCCATCGTGCTATCCCTCCGCCCCCGTGCGGTCACCGCCGCACCGACCAGCCGGCGCGGCTTCATCTCCGCCCTCAAGTCCGAGCTGCCGGCCGCCCTGGTGGAGATGCAGCAGGGGGCCATCGCCCCCGTGGACCTGGCCCAGGCCACCATCGGCCCGGGCATGGCGATCTTCTCCCGGTACAGCTCCGTGCTGGAGAACGACGGGACCCCGATGACCGTGAAGACCGCCCTCGGCCTCATCAACCAGGTCTTGGACGAGGTCCTCTCGGAGAACGACAGCGACCTTGACGCGGACAGCCGCTTCTGCCTCAAGTGGTACCTCCAGTACGGCTGGGAAGCGGCCCCCTACGGGGCCGCGGACGTCCTGGCCACGGCCACCAACACCTCCGTGGACGGGCTCCGGTCCGCCGGCGTCCTGACCTCGGGTTCGGGGAAGGTGGGCCTGGTGCGTCCGTCGGCACTCCCCGAGACTTGGAACCCGGCAGAGGACGACCGCATCTCGGTCTGGGAGGTCACGTGCCAGCTCGCGCGGGTCCTCTCCGCTGAGGACGGCGGCGTCGCCGCGGCCGCCCGGCTCAGCGCCGCTGTGCAGGAACGCGGCGACGTGGACATGGACGCAGTCCAGCTCCTCGCCTATCGCCTCTATGAGCTGATGCAGGACAGGCGCCCCGAGGATGCCCGTCTTTTCAATGCCCTCGGCGGCACCTGGACGGAGATCCAGGACGAAACACACACCACCCCCGTCACCCCGTCCCAGGGGACGTTCGACCTCGGAGGAGAATGATGGCCGCCAGTAACCGGGAACACGTCGACAAGGCCCTCGGCGTCCTCGCCGGCGCTCTGGACCCCTTCATCACCAAGGTGCTCCTGCCCAAGCTCCCCGCCGGGGCGCATGATTGGACGGTCGTCCTGACAGCCAAGGACGCGGAGAACGGCCGCACGGGCGCGATCCACGAACGCACCGACCCGCAGAGCCAGTTCCGTGTCCTCACGGAGCCCCTCCCCACGCTCGGCTACGCCTTCAACGGAGTGCTCTCGCGGACCGAGCAGGGGTACGCAGGCGAGCTGAGGGAGGTGCGCAATGCCGTCGCCCACCACAAGCCGTTCACCGCGGACCAGGCGCGTCGGGCGTTGGAGACCATCGAACTGCTGCTCCGCGCGGTCGGCGCCGCCCCGGAGGCGGACCGGGTGCGCCTCATCCGGCGGGAGATCGAACGGGCGGAGTTCGAGAAGGAGAGCCGGCAGGCCACCCGCGCCCAGTCCACCATGGTGCGGACGGACGACACGGGTCTCCGCCCCTGGCGTGAGGTGCTCCGTCCCCACCCGGACGTCCGCAGCGGGGACTTCGCCTCCTCCGAGTTCGCGGCCGACCTGTACCGGGTGGCCGTCAAGGACACCCGTGGGACCCCCGATGAACCGGCGACCGAGTACACCGACGCCGTCGAGTTCTTCCGGCGCACCTATCTCACCGAAGGGCTGAGGGAGCTCCTGCAGCGTGCGGCCGCCCGACTGTCCGGGGACAGGAACGCGGACGCCGTCATCAACCTCCAGACCACTTTCGGCGGCGGCAAGACCCACTCCATGCTGGCCGTGTGGCACCTGTTCTCCGGGCGCCCGCTGCACGAGTTCCCCCAGGACGTCCAAGACGTCCTGGCGGGCCATCACGAGGAGGCCGTCGGGACGCCTATCCGCCGGGTCACCGTCGTGGGCAACGAGATCGCTCCGGGGCAGCCGGTCACCAAGCCGGACGGCACAGTGGTCAACACGCTGTGGGGCGAGATCGCCTGGCAGCTGGGCGACGCCACCGGAGACGGCGCCGCCGCCTACGCCCACGTGGCCGAGGCGGACCGTAGCGGGACCAACCCGGGCGGAGCCCTCCGCGACCTTTTCACCGCCTTCGGGCCCGCCGTCGTCCTGATCGACGAGTGGGTGGCCTACGCGCGGCAGCTCAACACCCACCGAGTCCACGACGACGGCACCCGCTCCCCCCTGCCGGCCGGTGACTTCGAGACGCAGTTCACCTTCGCCCAGGCGCTCACCCAAGCGGCCGCGGCCGTGCCGGGGATCCTGCTCCTCGTCTCCATCCCCGCGAGCACCCGCAAGGGTGACGGGACGGAGGACGGCGCCTCACACGCCTCGGACCTCGAGGTCGGCGGCGACTTCGGCCACGAGGCGCTCTCCCGCCTCGACAACGTGGTCCGCCGCGTCGCCTACCAATGGGCCCCCGCGGCTCGGGACGAGTCCTACGAGATCGTGCGGCGCCGGCTCTTCGAGCAGCCGACGGCGGACCAGCTGGAGCAGATCGCGGCCACCGCCAGGACCTTCCGCGAGTTCTACCGGCGCCATCCCGGGGAGTTCCCGTCCAACGTCCTGGACGGCGCCTACGAGGCCCGGATCCGCGCCTCCTACCCCGTCCACCCCGAGCTCCTGGACCGCCTGTACGCCGAGTGGTCGACGTTGGAGAAGTTCCAGCGCACCCGGGGCGTGCTCCGCCTGATGAGCACGGTGGTCCACCAGCTGTGGACGGCCGAGGACCCCTCACCGCTGATCACCGCCGGCACGGTCCCGCTGGACTCGGCCGTCGTCCGCCGCGAACTGGTGCAGTACCTCCCCCACGGATGGGACTCGGTCGTCCAGAACGACGTGGACGGCGACGAGTCGGTGGCCCGCCGCGTGGATCGGGAACGCCCGAACCTCGGGAACCGGTCCCTCACCGTGCGCGTCTCCCGAGCAGTGCTGATCGAGTCCGCCCCGACCGTGACGACCACCCACAAGGGTGTGCCCAGAAAGCAGCTCCTGCTGTCCCTGGCCATGCCGAAGGACGTGGTGGGCAACGTGTCGTCGGCGCTGAACGCCCTGCACGACGCATCGTCGTACTTCTACTCCGCCGACGACCGCTTCTGGTACGACACGCAGCCGTCCCTCAACCGGACCGCGGCCGATCGGGCAAGGCAGCTGGACATCAGCCTCGTCTGGGACGAGGTCGTCGGGCGGCTGAAACGGTCCAGTCCGCGGAACACCCCCGAGTTCGGCGCGGTCGTGGTCGCCCCACGTTCCACCGCGGACGTTCCGGAGGACGACTCCGTCCGCCTCGTCGTCTTGCACCCCGAACATCTGCACCAGGCCAAGGACACGTCGAGCCCCGCCACGGAGTTCTCCCGGCAGCTGCTGACCTCCCGGGGATCCTCGGCACGGGCCATGCCGAACACGCTGATCATGCTGGCCGGTGACGCCGGGCGCTGGAAGGACCTGGAGTCGACCGCCCGGTCCCATCTGGCGTGGCGTTCGATCCACGAGGAGCGAACCGCACTGGACCTCACGCCGACGAACGAGGCTCAGGCCCAGCGTCAGGTGGAGACCACCAACAGGACGATCGAGGACCAGATCACGTCGACCTGGACCTGGGGACTCCACGCCGTCCAGCCCGATCCCCGCCTCCCCTTCGACGTCGCCCACGTCAAGTGCGACGGGCAGATGAAGAAGTCCCTGGCCGAGCGCACGGGTGGGAAGTTCGTGAAGGAGGACCTGCTGCGTGTGGAATCCGCGGCGGCGTTGGTCCGCATGGATGTGCAGGAGTTCCTGCTCCCCCGGTGGAACAGCGGGCACATTCGCTTCGGCGAGCTGTGGGACATCCACACCCGCTTCCCCTACATGTCCCGGCTCAGGGACCGCGACGTCCTGGCCAAGGCCGTCGCCTCGGCCCTCTATGACCCCGCGTTCATGCAGCAGGGCTTCGCCCTGGCCACCGGATATGACGAGGAGACTGGCCTCTACAAGGGGCTCGCCGTCCCTCTGGAGGACCTGGAATTCGGCGAGATCCTCGACGGCACGTTGTTGGTGCGCCCGGACCTCGCCGCCGCCCAGCGCGAGAAGGAGAGGCAACACCGCTCCGAGCCGCCGGCGGACGCCCCGGGCCAAAGCCCCGGCGATCAGCCCTCCCCCACGGAGGGACCGTCACCCGCCGGACCAGGCGGGACGCCCCTTCGTGAGGCGCCGGCGCCCTCTGCCCGGGCTGTGCCCAATGCGCGCTATTCCGGACGGGTGGAGGTCGCGGGTGACGCGGATCTGCCGTCGACCTTCCAGACCCTCATCGACGAGGTCCTGTCCCATCTCCAGAACGCCGACCCCGACACCCTCGAGATCCTGGTGGAGGTCCAGGCGGAGAAGTTCTCCGGGTTCAGCACCGCGACGTCCCGCACCGTCAGTGAGAACGCCCGACAGCTGGGGTTCATCAAGACCCACTTCCAGGAGGGCTGACCCGCCATGCGCACCGCCGTCCCCGTCTCCAGCGTCCAGGTGCCGCCCGACCCGGCGATCACCTCGGCGATCGGCCGCCACCACTCGTTGGAGACGGCGATCGCGGACCTGGTGGACAACAGCATCGACGCAGGAGCCCGGACCGTTCAGGTCCGGTTCCTGCTCGAGGGCGGCGTGGCGGCCGGCCTGCAGGTCCTGGACGACGGCTGCGGCATGGACACCACGGCTGTGGACGCCGCCATGCGATATGCCCATCGTCACAAACGTGCCGAGTCCGCCCTGGGCCACTTCGGAGTGGGCCTCAAGGCCGCCTCCCTCAGCCAGGCGGAGACCCTCCTGGTCTGGTCCCGACGGTTCGGGGCCCCCGCGGTGGGCAGACGGCTCCGCCGGTCCACGCTGGACTCGGGACCGGTCGTCGAGTCCTTCTCCACACAGGATGCCGAACGCAGACTCGCGTCTACGGACGGCCTTCCCGATTCCCAGACCGGGACGCTCGTCGAATGGGAGGACGTCCGCACCTTCCTCCACGACGACGACCCGACCGAGCAGACCAGGTGGCTCGAGAAGACCGTGGAGACCGTCCTCCGCCACCTCGGGGTGGTCTTCCATCGTCTCCTCGAACGGGGCACGGTGGACATCACGGTGGAAGTCGCAGAAGGCGGCACGTCGGGCGCCCCCCGGCCCGTTCACGCCCTCGACCCCTTCGATTACCCGAACACCGGAGCTCCGGGCTTCCCCTCCGACCTCGCTCTGACCGTCCCGGGAGGGCACGCCTCGATGCGCGCGCATGTCTGGCCGTCGACGGGGGTCTCGTTGCGGCAGTTCGTGCTCGACGGCGGCGGCCCCCTCAAAACGCAGGGGCTGTACGTCTATCGCCACGACAGGCTGCTTCAAGCCGGCGGTTGGTGTGACCTCGTCCGGGCAGACCCGGACCTCGCCTATGCCCGGATCTCAGTGGACGTCGACGGCCCCCTCGCTTCACACACGACCATCAACCCGGAGAAGACCGGCATCGTCGTCGACGCGACCCTGGCCGACGCCATGCTGGCAGCCCAGGACTCGGAGGGTCGCAGCATCCAGGACTTCCTCGACGCTGCCAGCGGCCATGCACAGGACACCCGCAGCAGGAGACCCCGCCCCATCTCCGTGGTCGAGCCTCGCGGGGGTCTGCCCGCCACGGTGCACCAGGCGTTCGAAGAGGCCACCGGCTTCATCGAACACGCCGACCCGTTCGACATCCGGTGGCGCTCCCTACCCGAGGACGAGTTCTTCGAGGTCGACCTCGAAGGACGGTGTCTCACCCTGAACTTGAGGTACCGGTCCGTCGTCGTCGGGCGGACGAAGAGCATGGACCCCAGGGACGCCGCGCTCGTGAAGTCACTCCTCTTCCTGCTGCTGAACAGCCATCTCTCAGGTAGCGTGACGGGTGCACGAGAGCGCCGTCTTCAGGCCGCCTGGCAGACGATCCTCGTGGCCGCGGTGCGGACACTGCCTGAGCCGACGGCCGAAGCCTGACGGAAGGACAGCATGGCCCTCAACGACGACAGGCTGAGCCAAGAGTCCCTGGACGAGTACTTCGCCACGGGTGTCCCAAGCCAGCACCTCCAGTGCACGGATCCGGAGGTGGTCCTCACCATCGACCCGGCCGCCGAGCGTTTCACACTGCGCACGCCGGCCGACGGGTCCGTCCCGGACCTCCGGGAACTCCGCCACGTGTCGGTGGATGTGGAGGACCACGAGGACGGCACCACGTGGTCCCTGGTCCACATCGACACGCTTGAGATGCGTTACGAGGCGTACGGCGTCACCATGTCGGTGGTCGACGCCCTCAGAGGCGGGGCCTCGTTCGCAGGTGCCGTCAACGCCGCGGTCGCCAACCTCCGCAACCTCCTGGCTGCCCGCACGCGGTTGAGTGAGGAACAGCAGCGGGGGCTCCTGGGCGAACTGCTCCTGCTGGAGAGGCTGCTCCTGGAGCACGGGCCGACGGCCCTCGAGTGGTGGCTGGGCCCGGCAGCCGAGCAACACGACTTCGCCTGCCCCTCCTATGACCTGGAGGTGAAGACCACCAGCGGCGAGAAGCGACGCCATACCATCTCCGGGGTCGACCAGCTGAAGCCCAACCCGGGGCGCCCCCTCTGGCTCGTCTCCATCCAAGTCACCCGGGCCGGCGGAGCGGAAGGGCGCACCCTCGCCGAGCTCGTCGCCCGCGTCCGCAGCCTCGCGTCCGGTGACGACCGGCTGCTCGCCGCGCTGCAGGAGGTGGGCTGGCGGGACGAGGACGCAGACCTCTACACCCGCGGCCACATGCTCCGGTCCACGCCCAGAGCCTATCTCGTGGACGACGACTTCCCCGCCATCACCAGCGAACGGGTCCGTTCCGGCGTCCCCCATCCGGAGCTGATCAGTGACATCACCTACCGGGTTGACGTCTCCGATCGAACTGCAGGCGACCCAGGCCGCGAACTCCATTCATTCCTCCAGATCGAAGGCATCGAGCGATGAACGACAGCTACACCGAGGCGATCGTCAGGACCCTGCGGGCGATGGAGGGGTTCGGCCCCTCTCCGCTGCTGGAGGACGTGGACCACTACCTGCGCAGGACGGGCCAGTCCGTGTCCGAGTCGGAACTGGTCGAGATGGTGACCGTCGCAGATCCGAACGACAAGGCCCGACTCGCGTTCCACGTGCAACTCAGTCGATGGGACGCTTCCGACGACGAAAACTGGGTCGACGGCACTGCTCCCTACGGTGAGCAGCGGAGGGCCCTGATCATGTCTCTGCTGGGGCTGGGTGAGGAATCCCGTGCACGCATCGACACCGCCTATCCGCTCGACGTCGGTGCGGTGGTGATCGCCAAGGCGGCGGAGTGGGACCCCTGGTACACCGAAGAGGTCGCCGCAGAACGGGCGTTCTACTGGACCGCCTACCGAAAGGTCGTCGAGAAGAAGATCGGCGGCGCGGCTACCAATGAACTGGACCGCGTGACCTATGAGGTCGTCCGTCGGCTGGCGGATCCCACTCGCAAGGAGCCGTACCAGTCCAAGGGCCTGGTCGTCGGTCATGTCCAGTCCGGTAAAACGGCCAACTTCACAGGAGTCTTGGCGAAGGCCGTCGACGCCGGGTACCGCCTCGTCATCGTCTTGACCGGCACCATCGAGCTCCTGCGTGGACAGACCCAGCGGCGTATCGACATGGAACTGGTGGGTGAGGAGAACATCCTCGGGGGACGGGACAAGGACGACCCCGAGCAGATCCAGGACGTCGACTACGCCGGTATCGGGGACAAGGACTGGCGTGACGGGAAGTTCCTCCGTCATGGCAAACATCCGAAGGACCTCGGCAAGCCCGGCATCCGCAGGCTCACCAATGCCAAGGGAGACTACAAGAGCCTCAGGAACGGCCTCGGGTACCTGGATTTCCGGGACAGTGACCATCTGGTGCATCCGGAGCTACCGCTTCACGATTCCTCAAACCTCTTCGGCACGGACATCCGGCTGGCAGTCGTCAAGAAGCAGAAGAACGTCCTGGAGAAGCTGATCAAGGACCTGAAGGCGACGCGCGTAAAACTCGCCGAGATCCCCACCTTGATCATCGACGACGAGGCCGACCAGGCCTCGGTCAACACCAAGGACAACCGGAAGAAGTCGCCTGAAGACCGGGCGAGGACCACCATCAACAGGTTGATCGCCGAACTGCTCCATGAACTGCCGCGGGCACAATACGTCGCCTACACCGCGACACCGTTCGCCAATGTCTTCGTCGACCCGGACGATGTGGATGACATTTTCCCGAAGGACTTCATCGTCAGCCTCGAGCCGCCGACGGCATACATGGGTGGGAAGGCATTCCACGACTTGGATCGGGATCCCGACGGCCTCGACGAGGTCGATGTCTCGGCTCCGGAGAACAGCTTGGCGCTGTCCAACGAACGCGCCTACATCAGGGACCTGACCGCCGACCTGGACAATGACCACCAGAAGCGACGCGACGAGCTCCGCTCGGCCCTGGACTCCTTCGTCCTGAGCGGTGCTTTGAAGCTCCACCGACGTTCGGTCGGGCATCCCGGTGACTATCGACACCACACGATGCTCGTCCACGAGTCCGTCCGGCAGCAGGACCACAAGGAGCTCGCGGACACCGTCGAAGACGTGTGGAAGTCCGCGGGCTACTCGACGCCCGAAGGAATGCGCCGCCTCCACCAGCTGTACAAGGACGATTTCGCCCCTGTGACGGCGGCCCGTGCGCCCCAGGCACCGACGCCGGCGGACTTCAGGGAACTCCTTCCATTCATCGGGGAATCCGTCACTCGGATCAACGGCGGAACCCGCCCCGTGATCATCGTCAACGGTGCCGCTGAGAAGGACTACACGCAGCCCGACCTCGACTTCCAAGCGGACGACGTCTGGAAAGTCCTTGTGGGAGGCGCCAAGTTGAGCCGCGGGTTCACCGTGGAGGGCCTGACCACGACGTACTACACCCGACGCACCACGACTGCGGACACGTTGATGCAGATGGGTCGCTGGTTCGGCTATCGGCCGGGTTACGGTGACCTCGTCCGTTTGTACATCGGTCGCAACGTCCCCGGGCCGAGGAAGGGGACGACAGTGGACCTGTACAAGGCTTTCGAGGCCGTCGTGCGGGACGAGGAGGACTTCCGGGAGCAGCTCAGGCAATATCGGGGGCTCGATGCCGACGGCCGGCCCCGTGTCCGCCCGATCGACGTCCCACCTTTGGTCTTCCAGAGCCTGCCTTGGCTGACCCCGACCGGCCGGAACAAGATGTTCAACGCCGAGCTGACGATGAAGGGCGAAGGCGGGAAGGTGCGTGACTTCTTCCAGCACCCGCGACGCGACCCCGACATCAACGCGCGTCACTTCCACGCCGTGTCCCCTCTGCTGGACGCGGCCGTGGCCCGCGGGACCTTCTTCACCATCAATCCACCGAAGCCCACAGCATCCGCCACCGATCGAGTCAGCCGATGGTCCGGGCGCTACGGCATCGTCGACACCGAGACGATGCTGCAGATCCTCGCCAGGTTCTCCTGGGGCAAGAACTTCTCCTTCGAACCGACACTGGACTTCATCCAACACGCCATGGCGGAGGAGACACTGCAGGACTGGGCCGTGATCGTCCCCGACTTGGCCAGCCCAGGGAACACATCGGTGGCGACCAGATATGTCGACGGTCGCAAGGTCGACGTCTTGCGCCGTACGCGCCGGGAAGAGCGCGACGACATGTTCTCCGGCTCGTCCCCTCGCCAGCGCCTCGCTTTGGAGATCATCTCCGGAGGAGCGATGGCCCCGACGCACTCACGGCGGAACCAGGTGAAGGAACTGCTGAAGACCCATAGCGAATTCGCCTTCATGAAGCACGAGCTGATCTCGGGCGCCGGCACGCGTGGGGCGCTCCTACTGACGTTCGCAGCCGACGACGGGGCCGGAACCGAGCCGAAGGATCTGCCGGACCCGGTGCCCGCGGGCGACATCGCATCGCTGTTCTCCCTGGCCATGCCGTACAAGTCCGCGCCAAGCGGGCGCATCGCCTTCACCGCGAAGGTGAAGGGGGACGACGATAAGGCCACTTACAAGGAGGGAGAAGAAGACACGGGCCTCTGACGACTCCACATGCCCTTCGGGAGCGGGTCATCGTGAGGTGGCCCGCTCACCCGAACCCCGCCCACACCCGCTTCTCCACGCCGTCCACGGTCATCACGCCGCCGTGCGGCAGCACCCACTGCGGCCGGGTGTGGCCGAACGGGACGCCCACGCACACCACTGCGTCCGGGTTGTAGCGCCCGACCTCCTCCACCACCACATCGGCCTGCTCCGCGCGCAGCCGCGCCCGCTCGTCCGCCTCGCGCGGGACCTCGAAGGAGCACGTCGGCGGGCGGGCCGCCAACACGGCGTCCACGGCACCGAGCACGCCCCGCTCACCCAGGATGCGCAGCAGCCGCCGCACGTCCCCCGCCGACGGCAGCTCCTCGCTCGTCTCGATCAGCAGCACCCCGCCCTCCAGCGCGCTCAGATCGGACGGACCACGCCCGGCCGCCATCACCCACGGCAGCACCTCGAGGCAGCCGCCCCATGTCCGGCCGGTCACCGCGCGCCGCGGCCCGGCCCAGCGCCAGGGTGAGGCGCCGCCGCCGACGCCGGGCGCGCCGTCGTCGTGCGGGCCCGGCACCGGCTCGCGCGTCCCGAACTCGGTGAGCGCCCGCGGGTCCAGCCAGTCGACGCCGTGGTCCTCCGACTCCCCCGGCTCCGTGATCTCCAGCCGCCCTCCTGTCAGGAGGGCGGCCCGCAGGGACGCGGCGTGCACCTCGTCCACAGCCGGCCCCGGCCCCAGGTGCACCTGGGTGGAGCCGCCGTAGAAGCTCGCCACCCCGTTGCCCCACAGCCACTGGTGCAGGTTGGTGTTGTCGCTGTAGCCGAGGAACGGCTTGGGGTCCGCGCGCACTGCGTCCGCGTCCAGGTGGCCGATCACGGTGATCTGGTCCTCCCCGCCCACCGTGGCGATCACCGCCCGGATCTGCGGGTCCGCGAACGCCGCGTTCAGGTCCCGCGCCCGGCTCTCAGGACTCGCCCCGAGCTGCCGGGTGGTGGGGTACTCGACCGGCTCCAGTCCGGTCACCTCGGGCAGGCGCCGCATCGCCTGCTCATGCACCGCGGGCGCGAAGCCGGGAGCCGCGAACGACGGCGAGACGACGGCGATCCTGTCGCCCGGCTGGGCCTTGGGCGGGTGGACGAGCGGCTGAGTCATACCGGGAGCGTAGCGAGAGGCCATCTGTCCGTCGTTCCTCTCGCTCAGGCCAGACGACCTGCGCCCGGACCGCCCGGCGCCCTTCACCCCTGGCGCAGCTCGCGGCGCAGGATCTTGCCCGTGGCGTTCTTCGGCAGCCCGTCCAGGACGGTCACCTCCCGCGGCTGCTTGTAGCGGGCCAGCCGCTCGGCCGCGAACGCCTGGAGCTCCTCCCCCGTGACGGCGCTGCCCGGGGCCAGCGAGACGAAGGCGGCGATCTCCTCGCCCAGCCGCTCGTCCGGCACACCCACCACGGCGGCCTCGACCACATCCGGGTGCTCGTAGAGGACCTCCTCCACCTCGCGGGGGTACACGTTCATGCCGCCGCGGATGATCACGTCCTTGAGCCGGTCCACGATCATCACGTACCCGGCCTCGTCCCGGCGGGCGATGTCCCCGGTGCGGAACCAGCCGTCCTCGTCGAACGCCGCCTCCGTGTCCTCCGGGCGGCCCCAGTAGCCGGCCATGATGCCCTCGCCCCGGATGCGCAGCTCACCGGAGGTCTCGAGGTCCTCCTCGGGCACCTCCGTGCCGTCCATCGCGACGATCCGGAACTCGAAGCCGTCCACCGGCCGGCCCACGGTGCCCGGGCGGGTCGGCGCGTCCACGGGGTTGAAGAAGCACGCACCCGCGTTCTCGGACAGCCCATAGCCCTCCAACACGGGCACGCCGTACAGCTTCTCGGCGGCGTGCAGCGTCTCCACCGGCAGGCTCGCACCGCCGGAGAGGGGCATGCGCAGCCGAGAGAAGTCCGCCGGCTCGGCCCCGGCCTCACGGCGGGCCCGGGCCACGGAGAGGAACGCCCCGTGCATGGTGGGCACGCCGGGCAGGAACGTGATGCCGTGGTCCTGCAGCTGGTCGTAGGCGGCCTCCGGCACGAACCGCGGCATCAGGGACAGGGTGGACCCGGCGAACACCGCGCCGTTGAGCACCACCGAGAGCCCGAACACGTGGAACATCGGCAGCGCCGCGAACACGACGTCGTCCGGGCCGAGCCGGCCCAGGCCGGTCGCCGTCGCCATGGCGTTGGAACGCAGGTTCGTGTGCGTCAGTCGGGCACCCTTGGGCCGCCCCGTGGTGCCCGAGGTGTAGAGCAGGACGGCGTCGTCGTCGGGGTCCCGCGGGGTGATCTCCGTGACCGGGGCGATGCCCTCGGCGGCGCACTCCCGCCCGACCGCTTCGAGGTCCAGGGTGACCACCTCGACGTCGACGTTCCTGGCCACCTCGTCCACGGCCGGCAGCCCGGGCATGGCCCAGAGCATGCGCGCCCCGGAGTCCTCGAGGAAGTACTCCAGCTCTCGGGCGGTGAACAGCGGGTTGAGCGGCACCATCACCGCACCCAGACGCATGAGCGCCTCGTAGACCGCCACGAAGGCCGGGACGTTGGGCAGCAGCACGGCCACCCGGTCCCCCGGACCCACCCCGCGGTGGCGCAGCCAGCCGGCCGTCGCGGCCGTGACCTGGTCCAGTTCGCGGTAGGTCATGCGGGCCTCGCCGATCCGCAGGGCCGTGGCATCCGGCTGCCGGGCCACGGTGGCCGAGAGCAGCTCGGCCACATGGCCCCGGCGCTCGGTGGGCCGGCCGGGGGTGGTCGTGGAGGTGTCATGGGTCTCGGAGGTGGTCTCGGAGGTGGTCACGGTGGCTCCTGATCTGGTGGGGCGGTCGTCGGAGGGGAGGGTCAGAGGAAGGCGGAGTGACCGGTGAGGCCGCGGCCCACGATCAGCGAGTTCACCTCGTAGGTGCCCTCGTACGTGAAGATCGCCTCGACGTCGCAGAAGAACCGGCCGAGCCCGACGTCGGCGAGGATGCCGTTGCCGCCCATCATCTGCCGGCCCAGCGCGGCCGACTCGCGGCACATCTGGGAGGTCTTCAGCTTCACCAGGGAGGCCTGCGTCATGGACACCTCGCCGGCGGCCTCCAGCTGCACCGCCCGGTGCGCCATGCCCAGGGTGGCCGCCAGGTTGGCCGCGATCTGCACGAGCAGGGACTGCACCAGCTGGTGCCCGGCGATCGGACGGCCGAACTGGGTGCGCTCCAGCGCGTAGCGGCGGGCGGCGTCGAGGATGCCCTGCTGCGCGCCCGCGGCCTGCCAGCCCAGGCCGTTGCGGGAGCCCAGCAGGATCACGTTGGTGTCCGCGAAGGTGTCGGCCTTCTCCAGCTTGTTCCCCGCCGGGATGCGGACGTCCGTGAAGGTGATGTCCGCGTTCTGGACGATCTTCACCGCGGTCTTGTGCTCGATCTTGGTGGCCTCGTAGCCGGGGGTGTCGGTCTCCACGATGAAGCCCTTGACCTGGTCGTCCTCCTCGTCCCGGGCCCACACGATCGCGATGCGGGACATGGTGCCGTTGCCGATCCACCGCTTGGCCCCGTTGATCACCCACTCGTCCCCCTCCCGGCGGGCCGTGGTGGCCATGCCGCCGGCGACGTCGGAGCCGTGCTCCGGCTCGGTCAGCGCGAAGCAGCCGGTGTACTCCATCGCGTACAGGCCCGGCAGCCACGTCTGCTTCTGCTCCTCCGAGCCCAGGGCCTCCAGGGTGGCCCCGACGAGGTCGTTGTGCAGGGCGAAGTACACGCTGAGGGAGATGTCCGCGCGGGCCAGCTCGGCCATCAGGTGCCCGCGGAACAACGGGTCCTCGGTCATGCCGCTGATGTGGTTGTAGCCCAGCTCCCCGACGCGGCGGGCGATCTCGTGCGGGAACTCGTCCCGGCTCCAGGCCTCCGCCACGTGCGGGGTGACGATCTCGGCCAGGGCGGCGCGGATCTCCGTGAGCTCCTCCTGCTGCTCGGGCGTCAGGAGGCGGTGGTACTCGAGGACGTCGACGTCGATCAGCGAGCGGGTGCGGGAATCCGTGGTGGTCATGAGGGGCTCCTGGAGGTCGTTCGAGGGGGGTGCTGAGTCGTGGGGGTCAGGCGGTGGGGCTGGCCAGGGCGGTGAGCGGGATGCCCCGCTCCTCCCCCCATGCCTGCCAGTGGGCGGCGTCGTGCCGGGAGAGGGCCTCGGTGAGCTGCGCGCGGACGTCCCCGTCCGCGTCCAGCCCGAGGCCCTCGACAAGCGCGGCCGCGAAGTGCGGCTCGAGCGCGCCGACGGCCACATGGCCCTCGGCCGCCGGATACACCCCGTAGTGGGGCAGGGCCCCGCCCAGGGGGCTGCGCGGGCCCGTCATGCGGTGCCGGTTGGGCAGGGCCAGGGCGTGCGCCGCATCGGCGAGCGCCACCGTGGCATGCCCGCCGTCCCCGTCCGCGCCGCGGGCCCACAGCAGGGCCAGCGCGGCGGAGACGGCCCGCTCGGCACCGTGCAGATCCGCCGCGAGGATCCGCGGTGGAGCCCCCGGCGCCAGCAGGCCCGCCGCGGCCTGGTAGTTGATGTCATGGCCTGGCACGTCCGTGCGGTCCCCGTCGTATCCGGTGATGTCCACCTGGCAGATCCGCCGGTGGCGGGCGCGGACGGCGTCGGCGTCCAGGCCCAGCCGGCGCAGCGCCCCGGAGCGGTGGGAGGTGAGGAACACGTCCGCCTCGGCCAGGATCTGCTCCATCTCGGCAGCCCCGGCCTGGGACTTCATGTCCACGGTGCGCACCGACTGCCCGCGGTGCAGCTCCTCGTAGAGGGCCGGCACCAGGGTGGCCACGGGGTCCCCGCTGGGCGGGAGCACCGTGACGATGTCGGCGCCCAGCTCCTGCAGGCGGGCCGCGGCGACGGGCCCGGGCAGGTTCAGCGCGATGGTCACCACGCGCACCCCGGCCAGCGGTGCGGCGCTCATCGGCCCGGCCCCTCGCCTCGCTCGGCCAGCTGCCGGAGGGTGCCGCCGGGACGGAACCGCTCGCCGTAGCGGTCGGCCAGCTCGTCGGCGCGGGCCACGAACGCGGCCGGTCCGCCCTCGCGGTGCGTCATGAACGTCACTGGCCCACCGGTGTGCGGCGGGAAGCCGATGCCGAACACGCCGCCGAGGTTCGCCGAGGGGGCGTCGGTGAGGACGCCGTCGTCGAAGCAGCGGGCCGTCTCGATGGCCATGCGGTACAGCAGGCGGTCCTGCAGGTCCTGCTCGGGCACGTCCGCCCCGGTGGCGAAGTGCTCGGCCAGGCCTGGCCACAGGTGCTTGGGGCCCTGTTCCGGGTACTCGTAGAAGCCGGCGCCCTGAGCGCGGCCCGGGCGGCCGAACTCGTCCACCATGCGCTCCACCACGCGCTCGCCCGGACGCACCGGACGCTCACCGCCGGCCTCGGCGACGGCCTTCTCCTCCTCGCGGCGGATGTGCTGGATCAGGGTCAGGGAGACCTCGTCCATCATGGCCAGCGGGGAGGCCGGGAAGCCGGCGTGGCGGGCCGCCCGCTCGATCCGCTGCGCGTCCACGCCCTCCTCCACGAGGGCCGCGGCCTCGAGCACGAGCGTGCCGTAGACGCGGGAGGTGTAGAAGCCGCGCCCGTCGTTGACCAGGATGGGCAGCTTGCGGATCTGCTGCACCAGGTCGTAGGCGCGCTCCACCGTGCGCGGGGAGGTCTGCTCACCACGGATGATCTCCACGAGCTTCATCCGGTCCACCGGGGAGAAGAAGTGCAGGCCGATGAAGTCCTGGGAGCGCTCCCGCGGGCCCTGCAGCAGGGTGATCGGCAGCGTGGAGGTGTTGCTGCACAGCAGGGTGTCCGGGCCGACCACCTTCTCCACCTCGGCGAACACCGAGTCCTTGAGCTCGACGTCCTCGAACACGGCCTCGATCACCGCGTCCACGTGCGCGAGGTCCTGATAGTCCTCGGTGGGCTGCACGCGGGCCAGGACGGCGTCGGCGTCCTCGCGGCTCATGCGCCCCTTCGCCACGCGCCCCTCGAGGAGGGCGCCCACCCGCTCACGGCCGCGCTCGGCGGCCTCCAGGCTGACGTCCTTGAGCATCACGTCCACGCCGTTGAGCGCGAGCGCGTGGGCGATGCCCACGCCCATCATCCCGGCGCCCAGCACCGCCGCCGTGGTGATCGTGCTGCGCTCGCGGGAGGGACCGCCCAGGGCCGCGCCGGAGCGCAGCGCCTGCATGTCCGAGTGGAACGCCTGGATCATGGCGGAGGAGGTGTGGCCCGTCACGAGGGACACGAAGTACCGGGTCTCGATGCGCGAGGCGGTGTCGAAGTCCACCTGCGAGCCCTCCACCGCGGCGCTGAGGATCGCCTTCGGGGCGGGCAGGTCCGCGCCGTGGAGCTGCCGGCGCAGGGTGGCGGCGAACGCGGGCAGGCGGGAGGCGAAGGAGGCCTGGGCGGGGGTGCCGCCGGGGATCCTGAAGCCCTTGACGTCCCAGGGCTTCGCGGCGGCGTCGGCGTCGTCGCGGTGCTCCAGGATCCAGCGCTTGGCGGCGGGCACCAGGTCCGCGGGGTCGGTCACGACCTCGTCGATGATCCCCTTCTCCATCGCGGCCCGGGCGTCGCGGGCGGTGCCCTGCAGCAGCCACTCCATCAGGGCGCGCTCCACGCCCACCATGCGCACCAGGCGGGTGATGCCGCCGCCTCCGGGCAGCAGGCCCAGGGTGACCTCCGGGAGGCCGACCTTCAGCCCCGGGTCGTCCACGGCGATGCGCCGGTGGCAGGCCAGGGCGATCTCCAGGCCGCCGCCGAGCGCCGTGCCGTTGATCGCGGCGACCACGGGGCGGCCGAGGGTCTCGAGGCGGCGCAGCTGGCCCTTGACCCGCTGCGTCAGCGCGAACACGGACTCCACGTCCTCGGGGCCGGCCTGGGCCAGGGAGTCCAGGTCGCCGCCGGCGAAGAAGGTCTTCTTCGCGCTGGTCAGGACGACGCCGGTCACCGTGTCCCGCTCCGCCTCCAGGCGGTCCACGACGGCGTCCATCGCGTCCTGGTACCGCTCGTTCATCGTGTTGACCCGCGCCTGCGGGTCGTCCATGGTCAGCGTGACGACGCCGTCGGCGTCCTGGTCCCAGGTGATCATGTGCTCACTCATGCCGGTGCTCTTCCTGCCGTGCTGGTCGGTCGGGTGGGTGGGGCGCTCAGACGCGCTCGACGATCGTGGCGACGCCCATGCCGGCGCCGATGCAGAGCGTGGCGATGCCGGTCCGCAGGTCGCGCCGCTCGAGTTCGTCCACGAGGGTGCCGAGGATCATGGCGCCGGTGGCCCCCAGGGGGTGGCCCATGGCGATCGCGCCGCCGTTGACGTTGGTCTGCTCCTCGGTCCAGCCCATCTCCTTCATCAGCAGCAGCGGCACGGCCGCGAACGCCTCGTTGATCTCCACGAGGTCGATGTCCGCGGCGGTCATGCCGGCCACCTCGAGGGCCTTGCGGCACGCCGGGGTGGGGCCGGTGAGCATGATGGTGGGCTCGGAGCCGACGACGGCGGCGGAGACGATCCGGGCCCGCGGACTCATCCCGGCCCGCCGGCCGGCCTCCTCGGAGCCGATCAGCGTCAGCGCGGCGCCGTCGACGATGCCCGAGGAGTTGCCGGGGTGGTGCAGGTGCTCGATCCCCGCCAGCGAGCTGTACTTCTCCAGCGCCACGGCGTCGAAGCCCGCCTCCCGGCCCAGCGCCTCGAAGGAGGGCTTGAGCGTGGCCAGGGTCTCCACGGACGAGTCGGGGCGGATGGTCTCGTCCCGGTCCAGCACGGTCATCCCGTTCATGTCCGTCACCGGGACCACGGAGCGGGCGAACCGGCCCTCCTGCCACGCCGCCGCAGCACGGCGGTGGCTCTGCGCGGCGAAGCGGTCCAGCTCTGCGCGGCTGAATCCCTCACGGGTGGCGATCAGGTCCGCGGAGACGCCCTGCGGGACGAAGTCGGTGGCCAGGGAGGTGGCCGGGTCCATGGCCCACGCGCCGCCGTCGGAGCCCATGGGCACGCGGGACATGGACTCCACGCCGCCGGCCACGAGCAGAGACTCCCAGCCGGAGCGGATGCGGGCGGCGGCCTGGTTCACGGCCTCGAGCCCGGAGGCGCAGAACCGGTTCAGCTGCACGCCGGCCACGGTCTGCGGCAGGCCCGCCTTGAGGGCGGCCACCCGGGGCAGGACCGCGCCCTGGTCGCCCACCGGGCTGACGCAGCCGAGGATCATGTCCTCGATGTCGGCGGGGTCGAGCCCCTCATGGCGGTCGCGCAGCGCGTGGGTCAGGCCGACGACGAGGTCGATCGGCTTGACCTCGTGGAGGGAGCCGGAGGGCTTGCCGGCACCGCGCGGCGTGCGGAGGGCGTCGTAGAGGAAGGCGTCCTGGGTCACGGGGTCTCCTGGGGTCGGGGTGGGTCTGGGGAGGTGGCGGGCCGGTCAGCGGCCGGAGGTGAGGGCGTCGGCGTAGTCGGCGCGCAGCTTGCGCTTGTTGACCTTCCCGACGCCGGTCCGGTCGATCTCCGTCACGAAGCGGACCTCGTCCGGCAGCTGCCAGGTGGCGAAGCGCTCGGCGAGTGCGGCGAGGACGGCGTCCTGGTCGACGTCGGAGTCCTCGTCCCGCACCACGAGGGCCAGAGGACGCTCCTCCCACTGGGGGTGGGGGACGCCGATCACGGCGGCGTCGCGGACCCCGGGGACGGTCATGATGTGGTTCTCCAGGTCGATCGAGGAGATCCACTCGCCACCGGACTTGACCACGTCCTTCAGGCGGTCGGTGACCTTGAGGTAGCCCTCCGGGGAGAGGTAGCCCAGGTCCCCGGAGCGCCAGTAGCCCTCGTCGTCGAAGCCGGCCTCGGTGGCCTCGGCGTTGTCCGCGTAGGAGGTGGTCACCCAGGGCCCGCGCAGGCGGATCTCGCCCACGTTCTCCTCGCCGGGCGGCAGCAGCTCGCCCAGGGGGTCGGTGATCTTCACGTCCACCCCGACGACGACGAGGCCCTGGAACCGCTTGAGGTTCCACCGCTCATCCTCGGAGAGGGTGTCCATGAGGCTCGGCTTCATGCGGTTGAGGGAGACGATGGGCGAGGTCTCCGTGGCGCCGTAGGCGTGGATGACCTCCGCGCCGGTGAGCTCGTCGAAGCCGCGCATCATGGCCACGGGGGGCTCGGTCGCGCCGCACAGCAGGCGCACGCCGTCCATCCGTGGGGGCGTCTCGAGGGTGCGGAGGTGGTGGAGCATCGGCATGAGGATCGCGGGGGATGCCGGGGCCACGGTGACGCCGTGGTCCACGAGGGTGGAGGTCAGCCACGGAGTGTCCGTGAGGTTGAACCGGCCCGGCAGCACCAGGCGCGCGCCCACGGCGACGGCCGCGAACGGCAGGCCCCAGCACTGCGCGTGGAACATGGGGGTCAGCAGCAGGGCGGTGTCCGCCATGGTCATGCCCAGGGTGGACACCACGGCGTGCGCGTGCAGCCAGGTGGCCCGGTGCGAGTAGAAGACGCCCTTGGGACGGCCGGTGGTGCCCGTGGTGTAGCAGGCGCCGGAGGCGGAGCGCTCACTCACGTTCGGCAGCCCCGCTGTCTCGAGCGGCTCGTGCCCGTCGAGGAGGGCCTCGTAGGAGAGGACGTCGTCGCGACCGGCCCAGTCGGCGGGGAGCTCACCGTCGCCGGCCATGATCCAGCGGATGCCGTCGGGCAGGTGCGGTTCGAGCGCGGTGGCCAGCTCCAGAAGGGTCTCGTCCACGATGATCGTCCCCACCTGCGCGTGGGTGATCACGTAGGCCAGGTCCATGGGCGCCAGGCGCAGGTTGAGCTGCACCATGGTCGCGCCCAGCAGCGGGACGGAGAAGTAGGACTCGAGGTGACGGACGTCGTTCCACAGCAGCAGGCCGACCCGGTCCCCCGGCCCGACGCCCTCGGCGTGCAGGGCCGCGGCCATGCGGCGCACCCGCTCCCACACGGCCGCGTAGGTGGTGGTCTGCCACGGGGAGCCGCCGCCGCGGGTGTGGATGATCTGCTGATCCCCGAAGGTCCGGGCGGCGTCCCGCAGGAGGCGGGTGGTGGTGAGCTGCTCGTCGTCGCCCATGGTGGACGGGGTGCCGAGGACGGTGTCGGTGGTCTGCATGGGTCCCCCTGGGAGGTGTGGTGGTCGCGGAGGCGGGCGGCAGTCGTCTGTGACATGCCTCACTGAGCTGATGTTGCACACTCAAGCACGATGTTGCACTAGCGTGCAAGAAGGGTGCGGGGGGCGTTTCGATCCCTGCCGTAGGGTTCAGCGAGCCCCCGCATCCTCATCTCCCGACCACGGGCCATCCCATCCGCCGACCCAGCCCCGAGGACCCGATGAACACCCCCCTGCCCTTCGACCAGGACGATCTCTCCTCCCCCGCGCGCCTGCGCCTGGCGGCCCTCGAGCTGTATGCCGAGCGGGGGGTCGAGATGGCCAGCGTCCGCGAGATAGCGCAACGGGCCGGCGTCGCCCCCGGGCTGGTGCGGCACCACTTCGGCAGCAAGGCGGGGCTGACCCGCGCCGTCGACGACGACGTGCTGCGCCTGATCGCCGCGACCCTCGACGAGGTCCCGCTCGTGGGCACCCCACAGGAGGTGTCCGCGGCCCGCGACGCGGCGTTCGCGGACCTGCTGGCCGACCACCCGGTGGTGGGGGCCTACGTGCGCCGCTCGCTGCTGGAGGCCGGCGGGGAGACCGAGTCCCTGCTGGAGCGCCTCGTGGACCTGACCACGGAACAGACCGAGCGCCTGCGCCGGTCCGGCTTCGCCCCGCGGCGCAGCATGCCGACGTCCGTGTTCGGCACCGTCATCCGGCAGATGGGGCACCTGATGGTCGACCCGTCGGCGGACCGCATCTGGCGCCGGATCGCCGAGACCCAGGAGGGCGCCGCCGAACAGGCGAGCCCGCGGGTGCGGCTCGTGGTGGATCCGCCGCGGTGAGCAGGATCGCCGCCCACCGCGGCGGCGTCCGCGTACGCCTGCGCCGCCCAGTCCTCGCTGACCCCGACGAGCTCCTCCGGGTCCTCCTGGGTGGCCACGACGCCGGCCCGCCCCTTCCGGGAACGCCTGCGGTCGGTATGGGCGCACTTTTCAGGCTCAGAGCGACTGCACACGTTCCAGGTCCGCTGGCGCCCCGCTCCCACCCGCCCCCGCCCCGTCCCCGGACGCGCCGTTTCCCGAACGAAAACGCGGGTGGGGCGTAGCCTGGCCGCCATGACCACCGTGTTCTACGACGACCAGGGCCGCCCCGAGCCGCCCTTCGCCGCGGGCGAGGCCGCCACCCTGCTGGGCTTCCTCGACTTCCTGCGCGCCACGATCGAGTGGAAGACGGCGGACCTGGACACGGCCGCGCTGCACCGTCGGCTGCCGGGGCACCCGTCCGCGATGACGCTCGGCGGCCTGCTCAAGCACCTCGCGTTCGTCGAGTTCTGGTGGTTCGAGGCCGTCGCCCTCGGCGAGCCCACCTCGGCCCCCTGGGTGGGCGCGGACTTCGACGCCGACCCCGACTGGGACTGGCACAGCGCGGCGCAGGACTCCGCGGCGGACCTGCGCGCCCTCTGGCAGGGCCAGGTGGAGCGGTCCCGGCAGATCGTGGTGGACCTGCTCGCGGCGGACGGCGACGACGGCGCCGCGGCCCTGGCCCGCGCCCACCGGATCCGGGAGGGGCGGGACCCGGTCTCGCTGCGGTGGATCCTCACCCACATGATCGAGGAGTACGGCCGCCACGCCGGCCACGCCGACCTGCTGCGCGAGGGGATCGACGGCCAGACCGGCGAGTGAGCCCGCCCCACCCGCAGTCCCTCCTGCGGTCGCACCCGGGTTCATCCCCTCGTCGGATGCCCGGCCCCGCACCGGCTGGGTAGATTCTGTGCCATGGCCTCCCCCTCCCCTGCGTCCGCGCACCCGTCCGCCCCCGAGAGCGGGACGGGCCTGGGGTTCACCGGGGTGGAGGGGATCACCGGGCTCACCGCCGCCGAGGTCGCCGAGCGGGAGGGCGCGGGCCTGGTCAACGTCCAGTCGCGGGACACGTCTCGCTCGCTGGGGGAGATCCTGCGCGTGCACGTGTTCACGCTGTTCAACCTGGCGATCGCGCTGTGTGCCGTCGTCGTGATCCTGATGGGCCGCTGGCTGGACCTGCTGTTCTCGCTGGCGGCCGTGGCCAACGTGGTGATCGGCGTGGTCCAGGAGTACTCGGCCAAGCGGAAGCTGGACCGGATCGCGCTGCTGCACCAGGACGACGTCGTCGTCATCCGGGACGGGGCGCGCGTGCCCCTGCCGATGGCGCAGATCGTGCGGGACGACGTCGTGGTGCTGCGCCGCGGCGACCAGGTGTCCGTGGACGGCGAGGTCCTCGTCTCGGACGGCCTGGACATGGACGAGGCGCTGCTCACCGGCGAGAACGACCCCGTGCCCAAGACCCCCGGGGACGCCGTGCTCTCGGGCTCGGCCGTCGTGGCCGGCGCGGGCCTGGTGCGCGCGACGGCGGTGGGCTCGGCCTCGCACGCGGCCCGGCTGAGCGCCGAGGCCCGCCGCTACTCCGCCATCCACTCGGAGCTGCGCGGCGCCCTGGAGAAGGTGGCCCGCTGGCTGACGATCGCCCTGGTGCCGATCATCGCGGTCATCGTGCACGGCCAGATGACGGCGGTCGGCGGCTGGTCCCTCGCCCTCTCCCAGCCGCGCGAGGCCGCCCTGGAGCCCGCGTTGATCGCGTCCGTGGCGGCGGTGACCAGCATGATCCCGCAGGGCCTGGCGCTCATGACGACCATCGCGTTCGCCGTGGCCGCGCTCAAGCTGGCCCAGCAGGAGGTCCTCATCCAGGAGCAGCCCGCCGTGGAGGTCCTGGCCCGCGTGGACACCGTCTGCCTGGACAAGACCGGCACCCTCACCGAGGGCGGCGTCCGGTTCGACCGGCTCACCGCGCCCGCCTCGGTGGACGCGTCCCCGGACGCCCACGACGACGGCGCCCCGGCCGAGGTCGGCGACGGGGCTCGGGCCGTGCTCGCCTGGTTCGGCGCGGACCCGGACGTGAACCCCACCGCGGCGGCCCTGCGCGAGCCCTTCACGGCCGTCCCGGCGGTGGACCCCGCGGCCCAGGTGGCGTTCTCCTCCGCGCGCCGGTGGTCGGCGGTCGCGTTCGGCCCGGAGGCCGGGGCCGCGGCCGGCACGTGGCTGCTCGGTGCGCCCGAGGCCCTCGTGGACGAGCGGCTCCTGGGCCCCGACGCCGCCGAGGCCGTCCGCGCCCAGGTCCACGCCGACGCGGACGCCGGCCGCCGCGTGCTGCTGCTGGCCCGCACGGACGAGCCCCTGATCGGGGATGCGTTGCCCGCCGGAGGCGTCCCGGTCGCCGTCGTGACGTTCCGCGAGAACGTGCGCCCGGACGCCGCCGAGACCCTCGACTACTTCCACGCGCAGGGCGTGCGGACCGTGGTGATCTCCGGGGACAGCCCGCGCACCGTGGCCGCCGTGGCGCGCGAGGTGGGTCTCGAGGTGGCGGGCCAGGCCTACGACGGGCGCACCCTGCCGGAGGACCCCGGCGCGCTCGCCGACGTGATGGCCGAGCACGACGTGTTCGGCCGCGTCAGCCCGGACCAGAAGAAGGCGATGGTGCAGGCGCTGCAGTCGCGCGGGCACGTGGTGGCCATGACCGGCGACGGCGTGAACGACGCCCTGGCCCTGAAGACCGCGGACCTGGGCATCGCCATGGGCAACGCGGCCCCGGCCACCAAGGCGGTGTCCCGGATGGTGCTGCTGGACGGGCGCTTCGACCGCCTGCCGCGCGTGCTCGGCGAGGGCCGCCAGGTGATCGCGAACATGGAGCGGCTCGCCCACATCTACCTGACGAAGACGACGTACGCGCTGCTGTTCGGCGTGGTGTTCTCCCTGTTCGCGTGGCAGTTCCCGCTGCTGCCGCGGCAGGCCTCCACCGTGGACTTCATCATGATCGGCGCGCCCACGTTCTTCCTCGCCCTGCTGCCGAACCCGCGCCGCTATGTGCCCGGCTTCCTGGGGCGGGCGCTGCGGTTCGCGATCCCCTCCGGCGCGGTGATCCTGCTGTCCATGGTGGCCCTGCAGACGTACGTGCGCCTCACCGCCGGCGACGTCGACCTGGCCCGCCAGCAGGCCGCGTTCATGATCACCCTGACCCTGCTGGGCCTGTGGGTGCTCAGCGTGATGTCCCGCCCGCTGAACGCGCGCGTGGCGCTGCTGATCCTGGCGATGTACGCGGTGCTGGCCGCCGTCGTGCTGGTGCCGGCCTCTCGCTGGTACCACCGGATGGAGGTCCCGCCCACGGACGTGCTCGTGGCCGCGCTGGTGATCGCGGCCGTCGGGTGCGGACTGATCGAAATCATCCACCAGGTGCACCGCCGCCACGTGGCGAGGGTGCTGGCCGCCGCGGGGGTCTGAGACCCCTCAGCGGCGGGCGCGACGCACCGCGGCCCGGTAGTCGCGCCACTCCGACACCAGCACGACGACGGCGAGCAGCAGGTACGCGACGTCCCACACGCTGAGCCGCTCCCCGGCCACCACGCCCGGGAGACGGGTGGCCAGGATGAGCAGCACGAGCGCGGTGACCGCCCAGGCCCGCCGGCGCGGCGCGATGACCAGGTCCTTCTGGACGCCCGCGGCGTACGACTCCGGGGAGCCGAGCTCCTCGGCCAGCGGGCGCCCGGCCGCGGCCCCACGTACCCGCGCGTCACGGACGATCTCGGCCACCCGCGCGTCGGGCAGGTCCTTGCGCAGCCGCAGGACGCCGGCGAGGCGGCGGGCCCAGGCGTCGTCGTCGAGGGCGGCGGGGGGCTCCCCCACGGGCCGGCGGGCCGCCGGGAGCAGCCGGTGCGCGAGCCAGGCGAGGCCCGCGCAGACCGGGGCGACGGCGAGCAGCCAGAACGTGCTCCCGGTGAACAGGTGCGTCTGCGCGTTCACCTCCACGAGCCACCAGGCGAGCACCAGCACGAAGGCCAGGAGGGCGTCGCCGGCCACCAGCGTGGCGGCCAGCCGCGGGACGCGGACGAGGAGCCGCTCCCAGAGGACCATCACCGCCACCCCGGCCATGCCCATGAGCACCGGGGCCAGCAGCAGCCCCCACGTGTAGTCGGTGGTGAGCCCGTCCCGGAGCAGCCAGACCAGGCAGAACAGGACGGCGATGCCGGCGGCGACCGTGAAGCCGACCACCGGCACATCGCGCCAGGTGGCGTCGGGTGTGGCGGGGTCGGGGTGGGGGCGGATGGTCATCGGTCGGGTCCCTCCTGTGTGGTCCGTTGCGGATCCCTGCCGGCGACCCTACGGCCCGGTCGAGCACGTCTCCGCATCGGGCGCCCTCCCTCGTGCCGGCGTCGGCGTCGCTCTACCGTGGGGCCATGGACTCCACGCTCTTCACCCGTTCGGCCGACCGCGCCGCCCACGACGACGTCAACTTCCGCACCCGCAAGTGGGTCAAGCCGGAGGACCTCAACGCGAACAACACCCTCTTCGGCGGGTCGCTGCTGCGCTGGGTCGACGAGGAGGCGGCCATCTACGCGACCCTGCAGCTGGGCAACCCGCGGTGCGTGACGAAGCTGATCTCGGAGATCAACTTCCTGGCCTCGGCGAAGCAGGGCGACATGATCGAGATGGGCCTGCGCGCCACCGAGTTCGGGCGCACGTCCCTGACCATGCGGGCGAAGGTGCGGAACATCGTGACCGGCGAGATGATCCTGACCATCGACAAGATCGTGTTCGTGTCCCTGGGCGAGGACGGCAAGCCCGTGCCCCACGGCTTCACCGAGATCACCTACGACCGCGACCGTCTGCCCCTGGACGGCCCCCTCTGAGCCGGCCCGCCACCCCACGCGGGAGGGCGGGCGGCTCTAGTCGATGCCGCGGGCGGCCAGGGCGTCCCCGACGTCGTCGGCGTGCTTGAAGCTGAGCACCAGCAGCGGCAGCGCCCAGGCCCACGGCGCCATCCGCACCCCGCGGGCGGCCTGCGCATGCCGGATCTGCTCAGCCAGGGCGCGCAGGTGGCCGATCGAGGAGAGCACCAGGCCCATCGCCAGGCCCACGCGGTCGGCGCGGAACCCCGCCCGTGCCAGGCGTGGCCCCGCCCACGGGATCCGCTCGACCGGCCGCAGCACCGCCTCGGCCACCCCGGTCATGTCCGCGATCCGGGTGGTGCGCGTCAGCACCTGCGCGGTGAGCACGAGCCCGAGCACGCGCGCCACCATGAGTCCGGCGGCGAACGCGTCGGTGAAGATCCACTGCGCCGCGAACAGGACCACGTAGAACAGCCACAGAGCGCGCAGGTCGGAGGCGATCATCGCCGCACCGCGCCGCAGCCCGAAGCCCACGAGATACGCGGTCACGGCACCCACGACGGCGGCGCCCGCGGCCCACAGGGACAGCGGCAGCAGGGTCAGGGCCAGCACCCACACCGCGAACAGGCCCGTCTTGAGGCCGGCGCGGGCGTGGTGCAGGGGCGAGTCGCCGTGGATGTACAGGGAGAGCATCAGCGCAGCTCCGCCGCCACGGCGTGGTCCAGAAAGCGCTCGTACGCCTCGACCACGTCCTCGGCCGGGCCGGTCCGCTCCACACGGCCGCCGTGGATCCACACCGCCTCGTCGCACGCACGGGCCAGCTCGAGGTCGTGGGTCACCAGCAGCAGCTGGAACCCGTCCGGGGCCGAGGGGTCGGCGGCCAGCAGCCGGTCGGCCACGATCCGCCGGTGCCGGCCGTCCAGCAGGGAGGTCGGCTCGTCGGCGATCACCAGGGACGGCCCGGCGGTCAGCACCGAGCACATCGCCAGCCGCTGCGCCTGCCCCGAGGACAGGGACAGGCACGCCCGGTCCGCGAGCGCGGTGAGCCGGTGCTCCTCAAGCGCCGCGGCCACGCGCGCGGCGACGTCGTCCTTGGTCAGGCGGCGGCCGGCGTCGTCCCTGAGCGACTTCACGGTCAGCTCCACGTCCTCCCGGACGGTGGGCATGACCACCTGCGCGGCCGGGTTCGCGAACACGAAGCCGACGGTGCGGCGCAGCGCCTTCACGTCCCGGACGGCGTCCACCCCGTGCACGCTCACCTCCCCGGCGACGACGTCGGCCAGTCCGGCGATCGCGCGGGCCAGCGTGGACTTGCCGGAGCCGTTCTCCCCGATCACCGCCACGCGCGGGGCTGTGAGGGTGAGGTCCACGCCGTCGAGGAGCACGACGACGCCCTCGGGGCCGTCGGCCTCGACGCGGACGCCCGTGAGGGTGACGGAACGGTCCGGGCTCATCGGAAGGCGCGGGGGTAGGCCTTCCACAGGCCGACGATGAGGATGACGGCCACGACGAGCTTGATCAGGTCACCGGGCACGAACGGGGCCATGGAGAGGACGGCGGCGCCGAACTCCATCCCGGCGATCCCGACGAAGCCGAGCACGCCGAAGAAGTAGACCATCACGACGCCGCCGATCAGCCCGGCGACGGCCGCGCCGAGCGCGACCCGTCCGGCGCCGAGGCCGGGGCGGGCCCGGGAGGTGAGGGCCCAGAAGATCAGGCCGACGATCAGCGCGGACGGGATCCAGCCGAGGATGAAGCCGGCCGTCGGGCCGGCGAACACGCCCAGGCCGCCGCGGCCGCCGCTGAGCAGCGGCAGGCCGAGCGCCACGAGGCCGGCGAACAGCGCCATCGAGGCGGCCCCGCGCCACGGGCCGAGGATCACACCGGCCAGGATCACGGCGATGTTCTGCAGCACGATCGGGGCGGGCACACCGGCGACGGCGATCGGCGGCACCAGACCGAGGACGGCCATCAACGCGGTCATGACGGCGATGCGCGCGAGGCTGCCGCCGGCGGAACCGCGACGGGGGCGGCCGGCGTCGGTGGGGCGGTCCGCCGTCGTGGTGGCCGCGGGGCGGACGTGGCCGTCGTGGGACGAGGGCACGGAAGTGCTCATGGAGGGACTCCTGGTGCGGAAGCGAGTGCGAGGGGGCGCTCAGCCGAGGCGCGGGGCGCATGGCGAGTGCCCGACGAGTTGAACGTTGAACAGTGTTCAGGAGTCTACTGCAGGGGCGGAGGTGTGGGCGGCCGGGGTGCGTTCCCGGGGCGACACCGAGGCAGCGGTCGGCTTGGGCGTTGTGCTGACCGGCGATCAGCAGGAACGAGGTCTGCGGCCCGCCGAGCATCTCGCGGACCGCGGCCAGTACTGGCGAGCGGGGGCGTAAGGCGGGGTGGCCGGGCAGTCCGGGCAGGGCCATGGGGCGTGTCAGATGGTCTGTGTAAGCCGTACCGAGAGGAACGGTAAGAATCATGACCATGATCGACGAGAAGAACCCAGGCGAGCCCTCGGGCCAGGACCTGGTCGAGCAGCTGAAAGCCTCAGGGCAGCTTGATGCCCTGTTCGCGCAGATCGACGCGGGCGGCGTCGAGCTCACCGGTGACGGCGGGTTCGTGCCCGCGCTGGTCAAGGCCGCGCTCGAGCGGGGCCTGCAGGCCGAGCTGACCAGCCATCTGGGCTACGAGAAGGGCTCGAGCGAGGCGCTGAAGCACGCCAACTCCCGCAACGGGACCACCCCGAAGACCGTGGAGTCCGAGGTCGGGCCGATCGAGCTGGACGTCCCGCGAGACCGGGGCGGGTCGTTCACCCCGCGCCTGGTGCCCAAGGGCCAGCGGCGCCTCGGGGGCCTGGATGACATGATCATCAGCCTCTATGCCGGCGGAATGACGATCCGGGACATCCAGCACCACCTGGCCTCCACGATCGGCACGGACCTGTCGCACGAGACGATCTCCAACATCACCGACGCCGTGAGCGAAGAGGTCCTGGCGTGGCAGTCGCGGCCGCTGGAGGAGTTCTATCCGGTGATCTATCTCGACGCAATCCGGATCAAGATCCGAGAGAACAGCCAGGTCCTCAACCGTGCCGCCTACATCGCCGTCGGCGTGGACCTCGAGGGCATCAAGCACGTGCTGGGGATCTGGGTCCAGGACACCGAGGGCTCGGCGTTCTGGGCCCACGTCTGCGCCGATCTCGCCAACCGGGGCGTGCAGGACGTGCTGATCGTGTGCTGCGACGGGCTCAAGGGCCTGCCGGAGGCGGTCGAGGCGACGTGGCCGGACTCGATGGTCCAGACCTGCGTGGTTCACCTGATCCGGGCCGCGATGCGGTTCGTGGCCTACCAGGACCGCAAGAAGGTCGCCGCCGCGCTGAAGCCGATCTACACCGCCCCCAACGAAGAGACCGCGAGGAAGGCGCTGGCCGAGTTCGAGGCCTCCGAGCTCGGCACGAAGTACCCGTCTGCAGCCGCGACCTGGGCGAACTCCTGGGAGCGGTTCATCCCGTTCCTGCAGTTCCCACCCATGCTCCGCAAGGTCATCTACACGACCAACAGCATCGAGTCGCTGAACTTCCAGCTACGGAAGGTGACCAAGAACCGCGGCCACTTCCCCTCGACCGAGGCGGCGGTGAAGCTGCTCTGGCTGGCGATCTGCAACATCGAAGACAAACGCGCCGCCGAACGCGCTCGGGACCGGGGCAAACCCGCCGGCCAGCGCAAAGCCCAGGGCCGGCTCGTCGAAGGTCAGGCCGTCACGAACTGGAAGCAGGCCCTCGCCCAGCTCGCCGCGGCCTACCCCGACCGGATCAACCCCTACCTGTGACCACCCCGCTTACACAGACAAGTTGACACGCCCGGGCCATGACGTCTCGTGACCGGCCGGGCCCTGACCTCATTCCCCAGCATCCGCACCGACCTGCGCAACGCCGGCGTGAACGTGGTGGACCAAGAGGCCGCCCGAGACGGGAACCTGGCCACCAGCCGCTCACCCGATGACCTCTGCCTTCTGTTCCGCCGTGGTGGTACCGTCCAGCCCACCGGCGCCGGAAACCGCTCCTGAGCAGCCCGGTACGCCACATGGCACAGGCGGGGCTGACTACCGGCTCGACACCCGGCACCTCGGTACCCGCCACCCTCCTATAAGCCAGCACCGGCCGGGGACGCGCCGGCCCTTCGAGGATCTCAGCCCACGTCCCACCTCAGGACAACCAGAAGGAAGTGATCGCGGATGCGACGGATGACGCTGCCGAGCGGGGAGTCCATCCCTGTGCTGGGCCAGGGCACCTGGGGCTGGGGTGAGGACCCCGGCCGCCGCGGCGACGAGGTCGCCGCGCTGCACGCCGGCCTCGAGCTGGGCATGACGCTGGTCGACACCGCCGAGATGTACGCCGACGGCGGCGCGGAGGAGGTGGTCGGTGAAGCATTGGCGGGTCGCCGCGACGAGGCGTTCGTGGTCAGCAAGGTCCTGCCGTCCCACGCCTCCCGTTCCGGCACGATCGCGGCCTGCGAACGCAGCCTGAAACGCCTGGGCACCGATCGGATCGACCTCTACCTGCTGCACTGGCAGGGCCGGTACCCGCTGGAGGACACCGTCGCGGCCTTCCACCAGCTCGTCGAGGACGGGAAAATCCGATACTGGGGCGTCAGCAACTTCGACCACCGGGCCCTCGCCGAGCTGCAGGACGTGCCGGGCAGCAGCGGGCTGGCCACGGATCAGGTGCTGTACAACCTGTCGCGGCGAGGACCGGAGTACGACCTCCTGCCGTGGTGCGCCGACCACCAGCTGCCGGTCATGGCGTACTCGCCGATCGAGCAGGGCCGCATCCTTGACGACACGACGCTGAACGACGTCGCGGCCCGTCACAGCGTCAGCCCCGCGGCGGCGGCCCTTGCCTGGGTGCTGCGCCGCGACTCGCTCTGCACGATCCCCAAGGCGAGCAGCCCGCAGCACGTGCGCGACAACGCCACAGCACTGGACGTGCAGCTGACCCGCGAAGACCTGGATGCTCTGGACCGTGCGTTTCCGCCCCCGAGCGGACCGCGACCACTGGAAATGCTGTGACCCTGCCCAAGGGCGCAGCCCGGTCGGTCCGGGCGGTCCGGGCAGTCCGGGCAGCGCTCCGGTCAGCGCAAGTCTCCGAAGGACCTGCCTGTCACCTCCTCCTGAACCTGTGCACGCCATCCATCGACTCCTTTCCTCGAGCCCTGTCGGGTTCGCGGTAGGCGCTGATCATCCGCTGGCAGGTCCCCCAAGTGGCCTCGAGCCGGGCCCTCTGCTTGTCGGTGAGCAACCCGGTTCCGGCGTGCAGGGTTCGACGGGCGGAGTAGAGCGGGTCGCCCGTGCGGCCGCGGTGGCCGGTCAAGCCCCTTGTGGTGGTGTAGCGGTTGGATCCTTCGTTGGGGCTGTCAGGCGCTGAGCTCGAGGGCAGTGTCGGTGTCGGTGCCCACCTCGCTTCCGGTGTCCTCGACGGGGGTGAGGCGGCAGCGGGCGAGGACCTCGAGGCCGAGGTAGCGGCGCCCTTCGGCCCATTCGTCGGTCTGCTCGGCCAGCACCGCCCCGACCAGCCTGACGATGGCTGCCCGGTTGGGGAAGATGCCCACCGCGTCGGTGCGGCGGCGGATCTCCCGGTTGAGCCGCTCGGCCGGGTTGTTCGACCAGATCTGCGTCCAGACGTCCTTCGGGAACGTCGTGAAGGCCAGGATGTCCGCCCGGGCATCACCGAGGTGCTCGGCCACCGCCGGGAGCTTCTCGCTTACGTAGTCCAGCAGCCGATCGAACTGCGCGTTCACCGCCGTGGCGTCGGGCTGGTCGTAGACCGAGTGGAGCATGGCCTTCACCGCCGGCCACATGGACTTCGGGGTGATGCCCATCAGGTTCGCCGCGTAGTGGGTCCGGCACCGCTGCCAGGTGGCGCCGGGCAGGTTGGCGGCGATGGCGTCCTTGAGCCCGGCATGGGCGTCACTGGTGACCAGGCGGACCCCGGCCAGGCCCCGGGCCACGAGGTCAGCGAAGAACTCGTTCCACGCCGCACCGGTCTCACTGGTCGCCACGCGCATCCCCAGGACCTCGCGGTGGCCGTCACCGTTGACCCCGGTAGCCAGCAGCACCACCGCGTTGACCACCCGCCCGCCCTCGCGGACCTTCATCGTCAGCGCGTCCGCGGCCACGAACGTGAACGGACCGGCCTCATCCAGGGGCCGGTGGCGGAAGGACTCCACGTGTTCATCCAGGTCCGCGGCCATCCTGGAGACCTGGGACTTGGAGAGGGCATTGATCCCCAGGGTCTTGACCAGCTTGTCCATCCGCCGGGTACTCACCCCGGCCAAGTAGCAGTCCGCCACCACGGTGATCAGCGCCGACTCCGCTCTCTTTCGGCGTTCCAGCAGCCACTCCGGGAAGTACGTCCCAGAGCGCAGCTTCGGGATGGCTACATCGACCGTGCCGACCCGGGTGTCCAGGTCCCGGTGCCGGTACCCGTTGCGCTGGGCGGACCGTGTCGGGGTGGGCTTGCCCCATTCGGCGCCGACCACCGCGTCGGCATCGGCGGAGAGCAGGGTGTTGATCATGGTCTGCAGCAAGTGGCGCATCATGTCCGGGGACGCTTCGGACAGGGCTTCGCTCAGCAGGCCGGCAGGGTCGAGAATATGAGGAGCGGTCATCGTGATGACTCCATTCGAGGGTGCTGTGAGAGGTTCACTCGAAGGATCACACGGTGGCCGCGTCCACGTCTGAGACGACGTGCCCGACCACCGGGCGCTACACCACTATGCGGGACTCAACTCGGTGGCCATGCAGGTCCTGCTGGACCCGGCGGTGGCAGCGGACCAACGCGTCGCCGGCTAACCGGACTGCGAGCGACCGGCGTTGTGGACGCAGACGACCTGGACACTGGGCCGTGCGGTCAGGAGGATCTCCAAAGTCGGCGGCGGGGGTTCAGGCGATGTCGAGGAAGGAACGGAGCTCGGCGAAGGCCGACGGCACGACGGAGTAGTGCGCCCAGCGGCCCTTCTGCTCGCGCGTGAGCAGGCCAGCGTCGACGAGCTTCTTCATGTGGTGACTCACGGTCGGCTGGCTGATGCCCAGCGGCTCGGTGAGATCACAGGCGCAGACCGAATTGCAGCCCTGAGCAGCGACATGGGACAGAAGCCGGAGACGGGTCGGGTCGGAAAGCGCCTTGAGCAAGGACGCGATCCTCTCGGCCTCGACGCTGTCGACGGGCCCCGCTGAGAGCCTGCAGCACTCCTCAGGGCCGTTCATCGTCTCGAGCCCGGCAGCTGTGATCGCGGTCGTCGTGGACATGCCCCCACCTTACATTGACAGTCATCGATGTGAAGCATAGCGTTCGCATCGATATCCGTCGATGGAAGGTTCGGCCCCCCTCATGAGTACGACCACCAAGGATGTGGAGCAGCCCCGCGTGATGAAGGAGATGTCCTTCCTCGATCGCTGGCTCCCGGTGTGGATCCTGGCCGCCATGGCAGTGGGTCTCCTGCTGGGGCGGTTCATCCCCGGCCTGAACACCGCGCTGGAGGCGGTGAAGATCGGATCCGTGTCCCTGCCCATTGCGATCGGACTGTTGGTGATGATGTACCCGGTCCTGGCGAAGGTCCGCTACGACGAGACCCGGCGTATCGGCGCGGACCGACGCCTGCTGGTGACCTCGCTGGTGCTGAACTGGATCGTCGGCCCGGCACTCATGTTCGCCCTGGCCTGGATCTTCCTGGCCGACCTTCCGGAGTACCGCACCGGCCTGATCATCGTCGGGCTCGCACGCTGCATCGCGATGGTCCTCATCTGGAACGACCTCGCCTGCGGTGACCGAGAAGCAGCCGCGGTGCTGGTCGCGATCAACTCCGTCTTCCAGGTGATCGCCTTCGGTGCCCTGGGCTGGTTCTACCTCCAGGCGCTGCCGTCCTGGCTGGGGCTGCCGACCACGTCGGCCGAGTTCTCGATCGGTGCGATCGTCCTCAGCGTGCTGATCTTCCTCGGGATCCCGCTGGTCGCAGGGTTCCTGACCCGCATCCTCGGTGAGCGAGCCAAGGGCCGGACCTGGTACGAGGAGCGGTTCCTCCCGAAGATCGGTCCCTGGGCGCTGTACGGGCTGCTGTTCACCATCGTGCTGCTGTTCGCCCTCCAGGGCGACGCGATCATCTCCGCACCGGGAGACGTGGCCCGCATCGCCCTGCCGCTGCTGGTCTACTTCGTCGTCATGTTCCTGGGGTCCTTCCTGCTCGGCCGCGCGATCGGCCTCGACTACGCGAAGTCCACGACCGTCGCGTTCACGGCCTCGGGCAACAACTTCGAGCTCGCCATCGCCGTCGCCATCGGCACCTTCGGAGTCACCTCCGGCCAGGCCCTCGCCGGCGTCGTCGGCCCGCTGATCGAAGTCCCCGTCCTCGTCGCCCTCGTCTACGTCGCCCTCGCTATGGGGCGGCGCCTGTTCCCCGGCGACACCACCGCCCCCACCCGATGACCCCACAGAAGGATCCCCTCGCCATGACCACGAAGCGCCCTTCAGTCCTGTTCGTCTGCGTGAAGAACGGCGGCAAGTCCCAGATGGCCGCCGCCCTCATGCGCCATCACGCCGGGGATGAGGTCGACGTGCATTCCGCCGGCACCCGCCCGGGCACCGCCATCAACGCCCAGTCCGCGGAGGCGATCGCCGAGGTCGGCGCGGACATGTCCTCCGCCGTCCCGCAGCCGGTCACCCCCGAGCTGCTGCGAAGCGTCGACCACGTGATCGTCATCGGCGACGAAGCCGTCATCAAACCCGTCGAGGGCATGACCGCGCCGGTCACGACCTGGCACACCGATGAGCCCTCTCAGCGCGGCATCGAAGGGATGGAGCGGATGCGCTTGGTCCGCGACGACATCGACACCCACGTCCGCAAGCTCCTGACCGACCTCACCGGCACCGCGAACTGACCGCCCCGCAGCAAGGAGACTCATCATCTTGACCACCGCAACGAACTCACATCCCATTGTCGTCATCGGCGCTGGCCCCATCGGCCTTGCCGCCGCTGCCCACCTCTCTGAGCGCGGCCTGCCGTTCCTGATCCTCGAGGCCGGGACCGCGGCAGGAGCCGCGATCGCCGAGTGGGGGCACACGCGGCTCTTCTCGCCGTGGCAGTACAGCCTCGACGCCGCCGCACAGCGTCTCCTCGAAGCTGCCGGCTGGACCGCACCCGACGCCGACGTTCTCCCGACCGGTCACGAACTGCGCGAGCATTACCTCGAACCGCTCGCGCAGCTTCCCCAGCTCGCCGAGTCGATCCGCTGCGGGGCGCGGGTCACCGCCGTCTCCCGCGCCGGCATCGACAAGACCCGCACCGCACGCCGCGAGGAGACCCCCTTCCTCGTCCGGATCCAGACCACCGACGGGCACAGCGAAGACGTGCTCGCCTCCGCGGTCATCGACGCCTCCGGCACCTGGTCCACGCCCAACCCCCTCGGACAGGCCGGGCTCCTTGCTCCCGGCGAGCAGCAGGCCCGCGCCGCGGGCCACATCACCGCGCCGCTGCCTGACGTGCAGGGCCGCGACCGTGACCGCTTCGCCGGCAAGCGAGTCATGGTGACCGGTGCCGGCCACTCAGCCGCCAATACCCTGCTGGACCTCGCAGGCCTGGAGGCCGACACCACCATCATTTGGGCCGCTCGCACCGCAGACCTCACCCGCGTCTACGGGGGCGGCGACCAGGACGAACTCGCAGCCCGAGGAGCGCTCGGCTCGCGACTGCGCCAGCTGGTCGACTCCGGACGCATCGAGGTCCTCACCTCCTTCACCATCACTCGCTTCAGAGCCGACGACACGTTGACCGTCCACGCTGTGACCCCGGACGGGGAGCGAGAAGTGAGCGTCGATGTGCTGGTGCCCGCCACCGGGTTCCGCCCTGATCTCGGAATGCTCTCCGAACTCCGCCTGGCCCTGGACCCGGCCGTCGAAGCACCGTCCCAGCTGGGGCCGCTGATCGATCCCGAGTTCCACTCCTGCGGATCCGTCGAGCCTCACGGTGAGCGAGTCCTCGCCCACCCGGAGACGAACTTCTACATCGTGGGGATGAAGAGCTACGGCCGCGCCCCCACCTTCCTCATGGCCACCGGCTACGAACAGGTCCGCTCCATCGCAGCAGCCCTGGCCGGCGACCGCAAAGCAGCCGACGCAGTCCACCTCGAACTACCCGAGACCGGCGTATGCACCACCGACCTCGGCGGCAGCTGCGACGCCCCAGCCCCAGCCGGCGACGCCTGCTGCAGCAGCCCGCAACTGATCGAGCTCTCCGTCGTCCGATGAGCAAACAGCGGGACGGCACGACGTTCTGTGCCACCCCGCTGGGGTATACCCGCCTGGACGCCGCCCAGCCCGGCGCGCTCGGCTCGAATACCTGGAACTGCAATGCATCCAGGAGCACCGCCTCCAGATCCCCCTCGCACTCGGCCAGACGCATCCCCAGGTCCGTGCGGTGGGCGATCACCCGTCGCGGGTCTTCCGGGGAAGGTCCGGCCTGCCAGGCCACCACCGTGAGCACCTCCCCGGTCACGTCGGCGTCGAGGAGACGCGCGTGAGTCTCACGACTGAAGTACCTCTGGACCAGCGCGGACATCACCCGGCGCACCTCAGGCGTGGACGGCAACTCTGAGGGCGGCAGGGCATCCGGTGCAGTCATCGCCCCAGGGTAGGAACGAGTCCTCGTACCCGGATAGCCCCCCTGGGGACAGCTGCGCCCTGGCGCCGGCCCCTTGCGGTTGCAGGCTCACTCACACCAGAACGGCGCCGGGCGGACTTCACACGCCTCTCGCTCCACCAGGCCGATCCCTCCCACCAGGACAGGCCAGGCGGCCAGCACCAACAGAGCAACCACCGCGGCCGTCCAGCCTCACCGAGAGCGAGGGGATCTGGATCGAGCGAACCGGACGCCGCAGACGGCCGCGCATGCGACGACGAGGAGCTGCCCCACGCTGACGAGCAAGGAAGGCGCCCCCACGGGAGCGTGGCTGCCCTGGGCGAACTCCGCGACGGCGTAGGCGGCCATGAAGACGGCTATGGCCACGGGAACGATGAGCACCAGCAGCACGAGCCCCAGGACCACTTGCGCTGCGGACCGCCCCGAGACCCGGCCAGCTGGGGTGGATTCGATCATCGGGTGATCTCCGAAGCTCAAGGGCGGATGGGTTGGGCACGAGAGCCCAGCTACGAGGGCTCTACGAGTACGCCAAAAGAAACCTAGACCACGACCGATCCACCGGCGACCCCTGCCCATGAAGACTGAAGCAGCACCCACACCTAGGGCGTGTCTGAGAATAG